>JAJUHI010000185.1 GCA_029267955.1 Sporobacter termitidis
AACGCCATCTGGCGCAGGACACGTTTGAGAAGCTGCTGCAGAACGAGCTGCTTCCGGCTGAAACGCCGGAAACCGGCGGCAGAAAGCTTCGCGGCATGTTTAAGGGGAATAAGTAATGGTGAAGGACCGGCTGCGAAAAATCTATGCCAGCAAGGCGTTTTATATTGCCTTTTCGATTCTCGCCTCCGTCACAATCTGGCTGTACATCTCCTATGTCGAAGACCCTGATGTCAGCGTCCCGATCAAGGGGATCAAGGTTGAGTTTCTCAACGGGGATTATGTGACCGAGCGCGGGCTTGTTATAACAAACATTGAAACCTCGACACTCACGCTGAGCTTCAAGGGCAAGCGCAACACCGTTTCAAAGCTGTCGCCCGCCAACGTGACGGCGACGGTGGATTTGTCCGAGATTAAAAGCACCGGCGTTTACCAGCTGGACTATCATATCGTCTATCCCATTGATATCAATTCGTCCTCCGCGACGATTTCCAGCCGCTCGGTCAATTTTATCCAGGTCACCGTCGACAATCTGGTGAGGAAGGATGTCCCCGTTTACGGGTCCTTCGACGGCAGCGTGGCCGAGGGCTACCAGGCGGAGCCGCTGGAGTTGGCGCCGAGCGTGATCACCGTCTCCGGCCCGCAGGAGACCATCAATAAAATCGCCTCCGCCTGGGTTTACGTGAGCCGCGAAAACCTGGCCAAGACGATGGAGGATAACCTGCCCTTCAAACTCATGGACGAGGACGGCAACCAGATCACCTCCGACAAGCTGATTTTCAGCCAGGATACCATCCACGTCACCGTCCGCGTCAAAAAAATAAAAGAAGTGCCGCTGACGGTGACGTATATCACCGGCGCCGGCGCCGACGAGTCCAACACCGTCGCGGTCATCACGCCGGCGACCATTACCGTTGCCGGCGACGCCGAGACGCTGGACGGCTACAACCAGATTGTCCTGGGCACGGTGGATCTCACGAAATTTGAAACCACAACGACGCTGACCTTCCCGATCGTGCTGCCCAACGACACCGCCAACCTGACGGGCACCACGGAGGCCGAGGTGACGATTACCGTCTCCGGTCTTGAGTCCATGAGCCTGCGCGCCACTAATATCGACACCATCAACATCCCGGCAGGCTACTCCGCCGCCGTCGTAACGAAGGACTTAAACGTCCTGCTGCGCGGCAAGGAGGAGGAGCTGCATCGGGTCCGGCCCTCGAATATCCGTATAGTGGCCGATCTCAGCGGGCTCGGCGCGACCACGGGGACGTATTCCGTCCCGGCGAAGGTCTATGTGGACGGCGGGTTTGAAACGGTGGGCGCCATCGGCGAATATAAAGTTTCCGTCAAGCTGGAGAAAGACTAAAGGATGTTCGGTTATATCAGGCCGCTGAAAGACGAGCTGAAGGTCCGCGAGTTCGAGCAGTTTAAAGCCTGCTACTGCGGCCTGTGCCGGGCGCTGAAAAAAGAATACGGCCAGTTCAGCCGGTTTCTGCTCACATATGATTTCACCTTTCTGGCGATGCTGTTATGGGACGGCAGGGAAGAGCCAAAAACGGTTTCCGCCCGGTGCCCGGCAAGCCCTGTCCGCAGGAAAACCGCCTGCGAGCTGTCGCCCGTCCTGGCGCGCTGCGCCGGCTACAGCGTCATTTTGTCCTGGTGGAAGCTGAAGGACACCGTTGACGACGAGGGCTTTTTCACCTCCTTAAAGGACAGGTTCCTGCTCCTGTTCTATAAAAGGCAGTACAAAAAGGCCTCGCGCCTGTACCCGGACTTCAAGGAAGCCGTCAGCGAGAACCTTTCCGCCCTGCGTCAACTGGAAGGCCAGCCGGGCGCGACGATGGACGCCTGCGCCGACAGGTTTGCCCGCATCACCCGGGCGATGGCCGCGGACGCGGCGCAGCCGGAGATAAGGCGGCCCCTTGAACAGCTTTTGTACCACACGGGGCGTTTTATTTACCTGCTGGACGCTCTGGACGATCTGCCGGAGGACGTGGCCAGGGGCCGCTTCAATCCGCTGGTTGGTAGGTTTGACCCGGAGGGCGGGCGTTTAAGCGAAAAAGACAGCGCGGCGCTGAAGGAGACGCTGGAGCATTCGGGCAGGCTGATCGGCGCGGCCTTCGAGCTGCTCCCAGTGGGCGCCTGGACAGAGATTTTGAAAAACATCATATACCTCGGCATGCCGCAGGCGTTAAACCGGGTATTCGCCGGCACCGGCGATGTAAACCGTCGCCGGCGGCGAGCAAAACACTAAGGAGATTGAATAAAACCATATGAATGATCCGTACAGCGTTCTCGGCGTTTCGCCGTCCGCGACTGACGATGAAATTAAAAAGGCGTACCGCGAGCTGGCGCGCAAATACCATCCGGATAACTACCATGACAACCCCCTGGCGGACCTGGCCCAGGAGAAGATGAAGGAGATCAACGAGGCCTACGACACCATCCTCAAAAGCCGGGAAGCCGGGGCCGGCAGCCGCGGACAAGGCGGCGCTTCCGGCTCGTACGGCGGCTATACGGGTTATACGCGCGCCACCGGCGGGAGCCCGGAGTTTAACCGCATCCGGACGGAGATCAACGCCGGGAATCTGGAGTATGCCGAGCAGCTTTTAAACGCCTCCCAGACGAGAAACGCCGAATGGCATTTTCTCATGGGCAGCCTGTGTTACCGCAAGGGCTGGCTGGACGATGCGCGCCGGTATTTTCAGATCGCCGTGTCCATGGAGCCGGGCAACAGGGAATACGCCCAGGCCATGGAGCTCATTAACCGGGGGCCCGCCTACACGCCCTACGGCTATAACTACAGCCCCAACGCGGTCGGCTGCAGCACCTGCGATATCTGCTCCGCCTTTATCTGCGCCGACCTTTGCTGCAACTGCTTTTAAACCATGAAAAACAGCGCCCGCGTCATCGCCCTGTCAGCCGTTTTTACGGCCCTTGCCGTCATTTTTCTCTACGCCGGCAACTTGCTGCCCGCCCTCCGCGTCGCCGCCGTCGCCGCCGCGTCGCTGTTCGTCATTGCGGCCGTGATCGAAGCCGGGCTCGGTTCCGCCGCGCTCGTCTATGCCGGCAGCGCCGTTTTGGGGCTGCTCCTGCTGCCTGACAAAGGGGCGGCGTATCTTTATATCCTCTTTTTCGGGCCGTACCCGATGGTCAAAAGCCTGTCCGAACGCGCCCGCCCCACCGCGGTGCGGTGGCTTGTAAAGCTTCTGTTTTATAACCTCGCCTTTACGGCCGTATGGTTTATCATCCGGGAGCTTGTATTTAACGCGGAGGCCCTGTCAGCTTTCGCCGGCTTTGCCGGCGGGGCGGCCGGTACGCTGCTGATTTATCTGGTTGCAAACGCCGCTTTTATCGTGTATGATATCGGCCTGACGCGCCTCATTGGGCTGTATATAACCCGAATATCCCGGAATATTAGGAAGAATAACCGATAATTGGAGATAATTATGATCAAAAGCATGACCGGTTACGGTACTGCCAAGGGCGCTTCCGGCGCGATTGACATTACCGTGGAGATTAAAAGCGTCAACAACCGATATCTGGACTGCGCCATCAAGATCCCGCGCGTGTACGCCGCCATGGAGGAGCCATTAAAAGCCGCGGTTACCCGCAGCATCTCCCGGGGCAAGGTGGACGTCTACATCACCATCGACACCTCCAAGGCCCAGGATGTGACAATCCGGGTCAACAAGCCGCTGGCCGACGCTTACGCGGCGGTTCTCCGGTCCCTGGCCGAGGAGTACAACCTGACCGCCGGCTACAGCGCGGTGGACCTGGCCCGTTTTCCCGACGTTTTGCAGCTGGAGAAAAACGAGGCGGACATCGACGCCTTGACACGGGACGTGACGGCCGTGCTGGAGCAGGCGCTCTCGGATTTTGACGCCATGCGCCTGCGTGAGGGCCGGAATCTGGCCGCCGATATCGAGAGACGGCTGGACGAGATACTGCGGCTCACCGAAAAGGCGGAAGCCCTGTCCCCGAAGACCGTGGCCGATTACCGGGCCAGGCTGGAGGCAAAAATGGCGGAGGTGCTGGCCGGCAGGGAGATCGACGAAACCCGCATTCTGATG
>JAJUHI010000186.1 GCA_029267955.1 Sporobacter termitidis
GGCCAGGCCCGGATTCGGCAGGATGACCGTGTTGATAAACCAGTTCATCAGCGGGATATCGAGCTTGAACGCATAATCGGAGATTGTCGATTCCGCCAGGGGCTTGCCGCTGACGAAGATGGCCCGGAACAGACCCAGGAAATTGATGTTGAAAAGTACCGTGCCGGCAGCTTCGGACGCGGCGCCCGTGGCGCTTGTCACAGCGTCTGCAACGGCGGACGCGGCGCCCGTGGCGCTCGTTACGGCGTCGGCAACGGCGGCAGCTGCGCCCGTAGCGCTCGTCACGGCGTCGGCGACGGCGGCGGCCGCAGCGGTGGCGCCGCTGGCCCCGTCCGAACCGGCGGTTTCGCCCAGGATGGCGTTAAACCAGGCGGTCGCCCCGCCGAAAAAGCCCTCCAGCTTCGGCTCTTTCAGCCAGCCTTCAACGATTTTCATCACGCCTTCAAAAACCCAGACGGCGCCGAGCCACAGGCGCAGGGGCACCAGCAGGAAGCTGGGCGTCCGGTTTGAAAAGTGGCCGCCCACAAAGCTCCGCCGGTTTCTGATGGTAAAGAACTCGTGCTTTAAATAGCTTGCCACTTTGTTATAGCCTAAAACCTGAACAAAGTAGACAATATTGATAAAGTGCTTGACAAACATGGCCAAAAACGACGGCAGGTTCACCATGTGCTTGGCGGTGCCAACCCGGGCCTGGCCGTAGCGGCCGCCGACGCAGACCATAACGCCGTGGAATTTCGGCCTGTATTCCTCCATCTTGCCCTTGCCGGTCAGCGCCACGACGATGTTGTGGGCCACCGTCTCGGCGCTCTGCTCACAGTTTTCCACCATCTGCGGCACGGGCGCGTTCTCGCCCGGCGGGGTGTAGCAGATATTGTCGCCGGCAATATAGACGCACTCATTGCTGACGCTTCTGAGATACTGGTCCGTATCCAGACGGCCGCGCCGCTGGCACGGGATCGTCTCGCCGGCCTTCTGCGTGATGGCGGCGCTTTCGATGCCGGCCACCCAGATAACCGTCCCCGCCGTCCGGCGCTCCCGGTTTTCGCCGTTCTTGATGTCGATATAGCCGTCGCCGACCTCGACGACGCTGGCGCCCAGCTTTACCGTCACACCCATTTTCTCCAGACGGCGCTGGATTTTATACGACAGTTTTTCAGGAAGGTTCGGCACCACCCTGGGCAGCGCGTCCACGTTGTACAGGGACACGAGCTCCCTGTCGATTTCATACATGTCGCACAGCACGGGCACATACTCGGCCAGCTCGCCGATCATCTCAACGCCCGTAAAGCCGGCGCCGACCACGTAAAAGGTCAGAAGCCTGCGTTTTTCCTCAATGTCAATAGCTTCGGAGGCCATTCGGAAGCAGGCGCGGATGCGCTCCTTTAAGCGGACGGCGTCTTCAAAGGACCAGAGCGGATATGTATATTCCTCGGCCCCCGGCACGCCGAAATAGGTGGGCTTGGAGCCGGCGGCGATAACAATGTAATCAAAGTCGTAGGCGCCGTTCCGGCCGACAGCCGTCTTTTTCTCAAAATCAATGGACTCCACATAGTCCTGGGTGAATGTGACGCGCCGCCCGGCAAACACCTTTTTGTAGCTGATCCGGATGCTGTCCTCCTCCACGCGCCCCGCGGCAACCTCGTGCAGCTCGGTGAGCATGGTGTGGAACGGGTTCTTGTCAATGACCGTTATGGAGACGTCACTGTTCTTCCTGAGCTTTTTGGCAAGCTTCTTCGCGGTGAGCACGCCGGCATACCCGGCGCCGACAATAACAATCTTTTTCATATTCTCCGATACCTCTCCCGCACCGGCCTAAGCTGCAAATGCGGTTCCATTTAGAATTTTGCGTGGATCACATAAAACATTGTCTATAACAATTGCAATTAGTATACTATGATTTAGAATGCAGGTCAATTGTCTTAAGATATCGTTATTTATTTGACCAATTTCTCAGATTTCCTAAACAGTTTAAATAACGGTTTACATATTATTTCGTTATTAATTTCACTATATCACAAATCGCTTCCAATTTATGTTGTATTTGCAACGTAACGGCGGAAAATTTTATATTTTTGCATGGGTTTTGAGCGGACATTTGCCTATTGACAACCGCTCCCGCTCATGGTTATATTTTCATATCAAACATATATGGCTTATAGTGTTTTTGGCCGTCCGCAAGGCTGTTTCCGATGGATTTTCCGGTCTGTTTCATAGTAATTAAATAGGAATAACGCCCCGCCGCCGTCCCGCTTTGCCGAGGCTTAAAATTTCGGGTGTAAATTCTTGTGCAAATGCGGTAATATAAAGCTGACGATGAAAGTACCGGGAGATACTATGGCAAAGAAAGTGATGGCCGCCATGAGCGGCGGCGTGGACAGCGCGGTGGCCGCCCTGCTTCTGTTAGAGCAGGGATATGAGGTGTCAGGCGTCACCCTCAAGCTGTTTTCAAACGACGATATCGGCCTGGACGCCGTCACCCGCACCTGCTGCAGCCTCAGCGACGTGGAGGACGCGCGGAGCGTGTGCCACAAGCTGGGTATCGAGCATTTCGTTTACAATTTCGGCGACCGGTTTGACCGGGACGTCATCGGCCGGTTCGCCGACTGCTACCTGTCGGGCCGGACGCCCAACCCCTGCATCGACTGCAACCGCTACATCAAGTTTGACGCCCTGCTGGAACGGGCGCTGCTGCTGGGCTTTGACCATATCGCCACCGGCCATTACGCCCGCATCGGCTATGACGAGGCCGCCGGCCGCTATCTATTGAAGAAATCGGCAGATACTGCCAAGGACCAGACCTACGTCCTGTACAACCTCACCCAGGAGCAGCTCAAGCACACCCTGTTCCCCCTGGGCGGCATGACCAAGTCGGCGGTCCGGGCCCTGGCCGAAAAAAACGGGCTCGTCAACGCCGGAAAGCCCGACAGCCAGGACATCTGCTTTGTCCCCGACGGCGACTACGGCCATTTTATCGAGGATGTCCTGGGCCGCGCCAGCCCGCCCGGGGATTTCGTGGATACAAAGGGCAACGTATTGGGGCGTCACAAGGGCCTCATCCACTATACCGTCGGGCAGCGCCGGGGCATCGGCCTGAGCTTTGACCGGCCGAAATACGTGGTCGCCAAAAACGCCGAAACCAACACCGTGGTCTTAGGCGACGAAGAGGACCTGTATGCCGATACCATGAACGTGCATGACCTGAATCTGATATCTGTTGCCGGGCTGGACCGGCCGTACCGCGCCGAGGTCAAAACACGGTACAGCCAGAAGGCGGCCCCGGCGACGCTGTATCCGCCGGCGGGCGGCGTGATGCGGGTCGTCTTTGACAGGCCCCAGCGGGCGCTGACCCCCGGGCAGTCGGCTGTGTTTTATGACGGAGACACCGTTATCGGCGGCGGCATTATTGGGTAAAACTTTGCTTGTGTTATGCTGCCGGTTGTGATAGAATCAGGGTATTCCTAGTAAATTTGTATGGTATAAATATTTTTATATATTTTGAGGTGTCACTATGTCGAAGATTGTTTACGCGGACAACGCCGCGACGACGTTTTTGTCAAAAACGGCTTTAGAGGCGATGATGCCCTTTCTGACAGATCAGCCCGGCAACGCATCCACCGTCTACGGGTATGGCCGCACGGCGAAAAAAGCCGTGGAAGACGCGCGCCGCCGCGTCGCCGCGGCCATCGGGGCCCGCCCGGAAGAGATTTTCTTCACCTCCGGCGGCACGGAGGCCGACAACTGGGCCATCAAGTCCGCCGTGGAGCTGAAAAAGAACAAGGGCAAGCACATCATTTCCACCGAGATCGAGCACCACGCCGTGCTCCATACCCTGCAGTACCTGGAGAAGCAGGGGTATGAGGTCACCTACCTGAAGGTGGACGAGTACGGCAATGTCTCCCCCGAGGACTTGAAAAAGGCCATCCGGGAGGACACGATTCTCATCACGATTATGGCCGCCAACAATGAGATCGGCACCATTCAGCCGATTCCGGAGCTGGGCAAAATCGCCCGGGAGGCCGGCGTGCTGTTCCACACGGACGCCGTCCAGGCCGTGGGCCACATCCCGGTGGAC
>JAJUHI010000187.1 GCA_029267955.1 Sporobacter termitidis
GATGGCAAAATACAGCGCGATGGCCACAAAAGCCTTTTCGCCGCCGGACAGGAGCGTGATGGTCTTCAGCGATTTTCCGGGCGGCTGCACCCGGATCTCGATGCCGCAGTTGAGGATATCGTCCGGGTCCTCCAGCTCCAGAGACGCCTGGCCGCCGCCGAAGAACTCCAGGAACGTCTCCTGAAAACTCTTTGATATGGCCTCGAATTCCCGGGCAAACAGGACGCGCATCTCCTGGGTGATATCCTTTATGATGCCCAGAAGCTCGTTTTTTGCCCGCTCCACATCGTCGCGCTGCTCGGTCAGATAGGTATACCGGGCGTTGACCCGCTCAAACTCCTCGATGGCCCCGATATTCGGGTTGCCCAGGGACGATATCTCCCGCTTGATCTCCGCGATCCGGCGCTTTGCCTCGCCGATATTGGGGAGCGCCTGGCGCATTTCCATGGCGGCCGACCGGGTGATCTCGTAGGTATCCCACAGCTTGTCGATGATTTGCTTTTCTTCCATTTCATAAGCCAGCTTCTTCTGCTCCAGCCGCGCGCATTCGCGCTCGAGCTCCAACAGCATGCCGTTTTGTTCCTGCATGAGCTTGTCGCGGCGGGTCCGCTCCGCCTCCAGCTCCAGCTTTTCGGCGGTGATATCGGCAGAGCGCTTTTTCAGCTCGTCAATCTTCTCCGCTATTTTGCCCAGAGCCGCCTCATTGTCGGAAATCTCCGCGAGAATGCTATCCCGGCGGGCCTCCAGCTCATTGAGGTAATCCATCTGCTGACGGCGGCCCCCGGTGAGCACCTCGCGCAGGGCCGACAGTTCCTCAACGGCCTTTTTCAGCGCCTCCCGCTCGGCGTCATAAGACGCCTCCTGCGCGCGCAGGGCCGACAGTTCCCCTGTGATTCTGTCCCGCTCGGCGGTGAGCTTTTCCTGCCCCTCGGTATCCTTGGCGATCATGGCCCGCAGGTCGCCCAGCCGCGCCTCCAGGGCCGCGATGTTTTCACGGGCGGACTCGGTGTCGCGGGCGTTGTTGGCGATGCGCCCGTTAAGCGCCGCGGCTTCCGCCTTCATGGCGTCGATGCTCTGCGCGACGGCGGCCAGCTTTTCCTCGTAATGCCGGAGGTTTGTCTCCAGGGTCAGGACCCGGTCCTCCACCGCGCGCATCTCGCCATTGGCGGTTTCAAGCTCGTATTCCGCGGCGTTTTTCTCCCGCACCGCGTCGCTGTGCTCCCGCTCGGCCCTCTGGACCTCCGCCGCCAGCAGCTTTTCCTGAGCGGTCAGCTGCGCCAGCTCGTTGGCCCGGGACAGAATCCCCGCGTTGGAGGACGACGAGCCGCCCGTCATGGAACCGCCCGCGTTGATGACCTGCCCGTCCAGGGTGACGATGCGGAAGCTGTTGTTATTTTTGCGGGCAATCCGGATGGCGTTGTCCAGCGTGTCGGCCACCGCGACCCTGCCCAGGAGATTTCTGTAAATATTGGCGTACTTCTCGTCGTACCGCACCAGGTCGATGGCCAGCCCCTCAAAGCCCGGCTCATCGTCCAGCCCTTTAACGCCGAGGACGTTGCCGCGGATTGTGGATATGGGCAAAAAGGTGGCCCGGCCGCCGTCCCGGCGCTTGAGGTAGTTGATGGCCTCCTTGCCGTCCTCCTCGGTGTCTACGACGATATGCTGCATGGCGCCGCCCAGCGCCGTTTCCACGGCCACGGCGTACTTTTCATCGGTCTTGACAAGCTCCGCCACGGTGCCGTGGATGTGCTTGAGTATTCCGCGCCTGGATTCCTGCATCACCAGCTTGACGGCCTTGGAATATCCCTGATAATCCTTTTCCATCTCCGTGAGCAGGTTGATCCTGGACCGGAGCGCGCCCAGCTCCATGGTGATTTTCATTTTCCGCTCGCCGGCGGCCTCGGCTTTCTTCCGGCGGCTCTCAGCCCGCATGAGGTAACCGCTGATGACGTTTTTGAGGCTGGCCAGCTCGTCTCTGGCGGCGGCGGCGTCCTTGGCGCAGGCGTCTCTCTCCGCCTCCAAGGCCCGGTGCCGCTCCTGCGCCTCCTGAATATCAAGGGAAACCTGCCTGTCCCGGTCGTACATTTCCTGGGCGGCGGAGGCCAGCGCCGAAAGGCGGGATTTGGCCTCGCTGATTTCACCCTGCAGGGCGGTTTCCTCCGCCATGTACGCGCCCAGCCGTTTGGAGGACGCGCCGGCCGTGTCGGCCAGCTTCTGCAGCTCGCCCAAGAGCGACGCGGCCGCCTCCTCAAGCTTTGCCTTCTCCCCGGCCAGCTCCAGAAGCCGCGCCTCCCGCTCGTCGATCTGCGACCGGATGCCGCCGTCCCGGTCCTCCTGCTCGGAGATTTCGCGCCGGATCCTGTCGGCCTCGGCGATGCTGTTTTCAAGCTTTGTCTTTAAAACGGCAATGGCGCTTTCCAGCTCAGATGCGCGGCTTTCCTGCCCGGCGATCTCGCCGCGCACCGCTTCCAGCTCCATGTCCTTCTCGTGCATCTTCTCCGAAAACGCCGCGGCGTTTTCATAATAGGATTCGATTTCCCGGCTGACGTTATTCTTCTCTTCCAGCGCGTGCTGATAATCCGCCGCCGTCTTGGCCGCCTGCTGGGCGAGAGTGTCCAGGCTGTCTGTCCAGACGGATATCTCCAGGCCTCTAAGCTCGTCACGCAGCAGCAGGTATTTTTTTGCCGTCTCCGCCTGCTCCCGCAGGGGCTCCACCTGCAGGGACAGCTCGGCAATCTTGTCGCCCAGCCGGACGAGGTTCTCCTCGGTGTGCTGGAGCTTGCGCTCGGCCTCCTCCTTGCGGTGCCGGAAACGTGAAATACCGGCCGCTTCCTCGAAGATCTCGCGCCGGTCGGTGCTCTTTATGGATAAGATCGAATCAATTTTACCCTGCCCGATGATGCTGTACCCTTCCCGTCCGAGCCCCGTGTCCATAAACAGCTCGTTGACGTCTTTTAAACGCACCATCTGGCGGTTGATAAAGTACTCGCTCTCGCCGGAACGGTAATAACGCCGGGTGATCATCACCTCGGTAAAGTCGGTGTCCAGCGTCCGGTCGCTGTTGTCCAAAACCAGCGACACCTCCGCAAAGCCGACCTGCGGTCGGCGCACCGTGCCGCCGAAAATGACGTCCTCCATCTTGCCGCCGCGCAGCGCCCGGGTTGACTGCTCGCCCAAGACCCATAAAATCGCATCGGAGATGTTCGATTTGCCGCTGCCGTTGGGCCCGACAATGGCTGTTATGGGCTTGTCAAAGGACAAGCGCGTCTTTTCCGGAAAGGATTTAAAGCCCTGAATTTCCAAAGACTTTAAATACAAATCAAACCACCCCAGGCATTTTTATCAGGCGTTGCCATGAAAACGTACTAATATCCGCATTATTATACCTTATATTGGGGTTGATTTCAATCTGTTCCACAATATTTTCGTATTTCAGGTAACGGAGGTAAAAAAGACATGGATTGCGCCCGTTTTCGCTAGGGCGCCATCGCCTCAAGGGCCGCCTTCGCCGCGGCCTGCTCGGCCTCCTTCTTGCTTCTGCCCCGGCCGCTGCCCTTGGCCTCGCCGTTTAAACGCACCTCGACGAAAAACTCCTTTTGATGGTCCGGGCCGCTTTCCCCCGTCATGTGGTACGACAGCGTCTGGCCGCTTTTTCTCTGGACCAGCTCCTGCAGCGCCGTCTTGTAGTCAAAGCTGGCGGGCTTATCGGACAGGTCCTTCAAAATCAGCTTCGTCACGATTCTCTTGGCCGGCATCAGGCCGCCGTCCAAAAAGACCGCCGCGATCAGCGCCTCAAAGGCGTCGGCCAGGATGGACGGCCGGCGGCGCCCGCCGTTTTGGTCCTCGCCCCGGCCCAGCCGCAGATAGTCCCCCAGGGCCAGCTTCCGGGCGGCGCTTTCCAAGGTCCGCTCGCAAACCAGCTCCGCGCGGGTCCGCGTCATCTGTCCCTCGGGCATGCCCGGTTCGTTTTTAAACAGATGCGAGGCGACGATAAAGCCGAGCACGGAATCGCCCAGAAACTCCAGGCGCTCGTTGC
>JAJUHI010000188.1 GCA_029267955.1 Sporobacter termitidis
ACCAGGCTCTCTGTGTCTACTATTTCCACTACGCCCCGGTCCATTTTCCCTCGTGTCAGCATTGTTCATCACCATTTACATTTTACCGCATATACGCGAAAAAGCCCAGCTTTTGCTGGACTTTTTCGACAAGCTGAAACGCCGGACGTCGGTCCGGCGTTTTATAGTTTTATACCGTTTTACATTTCCAGAACGGTTCTGCTGATCAGGTCGTTCTGCGCGGCCACGTGCATCTCAACGAAGTAGGCGGAGAAGCCCGCGACGCGGACCACCAGGTTTTTGTATTCCTCAGGCCGCTTCTGCGCATCCCGGAGCGTTTCGCTGGAGATGACGTTGATCTGCAGCTCCATGCCGCCCAGCTCGAAATAGGTCTGGATGAGCTGGCTCAGCTTTTTGATGCCGTCCTCGCCGTTTAAGGCCGAGGGGCTGAATTTCATGTTGAGCAGCGTCCCGTTGGCAAAGAGGGTCTGATCGATGGTCGCCACGGAGGTGATGACGGCGGTGGGGCCGTTGCGGTCCATCTGCTGGACGGGGGAGATGCCGTCGGCCAGCGGGGTGCCGGCGCTGCGGCCGTCGGGCGTGGCGCTGGTCATCATGCCGAACATGACGTTGGCCGTCACGGGGAACATCGCCGCCGTATAGCGGCCTCTGGGGCCGGTGTGGGAGGTGACGATCTCGGCAAATATCTTTGACGCCCAGGCGGCTATCTCGTCGACCTCGGGGTCGGCGTTGCCGTAGTGGGGGCAGCAGTTCTTAATGTACTGCTGGAGGTCCTCGTAGCCCGCCCAGTTGTTCATGAGCGCGTCATAGAGTTCCCGGGTGGTGCATTTCTTCGTGTCAAAGCACAGGTGCTTAATCATGAACAGCGAATCCGCCACGTTGCCGATGCCGATGCCCGGGATGCCGGTGCCGTTGTATTTCGCGCCGCCGTACATGACGTCCATGCCTTTTTCCATGCAGCCTTCCATGGTGGCGGACACCACAGGGAGGGGTAACAGCTCGCGGGTTGTGTACTCGGCGTTGTTGTTGATGATAACGTGCCACCGGACGAAGAACTCCACCTGCTTCCGGTAGGCTTCCTTCACCTGCTCGAAATTCTCCATTTCATAGAGGTACCCGGTGGGGAGGCCCACAGGCTCCGTGCTGGTGGTGCCGCCCCGGGGGCTGAACAGCGCCGCGGGCAGGCGGCCGTTGTTGATGGCCAGCAGCACGGCGTTGGGCAGGTTGATGTAGGACATGCTGCCGGTGCCGCCGCAGGCGGGCCAGTCGTTGCCATTGCCGCCGGGCTCCACGCAGCCGATGGGCGAGTAGTTGCGGGCGTCCTCCAGGGTGAAGCCCCGCTTCATCAAAGCGGGGATGATCACGTCGTCGTTTTCAAAGGTGGGGATGCCGCCGCAGATTTTGGTGGTCTCAATGGCCGCCTCCCAAAGCTCGGGCGGGGTGTTTTTATGGATGCGCAGGGACTGGGGCGGGTCGTGCAGCACGAGCCGGGCCATGCATTGCAGCATCATGTAGGTGACCTTGTTGGAGGCGTCGTTGCCATCCTTGTCAACGCCGCCCATGCACATCATCTGGCCGGAGGTGTACCCGGGGGCGGACTGGGTGGCGCCGTGGCTCCAGGGCTTGTTCATCTCGGCCACCTTCAGGTAGAACAGGTCCATGAGCTCCTGGGCGTAGTCCTCGGTGATAACGCCGGCGGCAAGATCCCGCTCCAGGAAATCGCCCAGATACTGGTCCACGCGGCCAAAGGTGATGCCGTGCATGTTGGCTTCCAGGCACAGGCAGGTCTGGTACATGTACAGGCACTGGAGCGCCTCGATAAAGTTCCGGGCGGGGTTTTCCATGGTCCAGCTGAGGGTTTCCACCATCAGCTCCAGTTCCTTTTTCCGCTTGGGGTCCTTTTCGACGGCCAGCTTTTCCTTGGCGAGGGCCGCGTAGCGCTTTGTCAGGGTGATCATGCCGTCGCAGACGATTTCGACGGCGCGGTAAAAGTTATACTTGCTGTTGGTGTCGCCGGGCATGCCCTGCTCCAGGATCTCCTTTTGCTTTTGAACGGCCTCTTCCTTGATGGCTTTAAAGCCCACGCGGATGGCCTTATCGTAGCCCGTGACAAAGTGGCCCACCGGCGTGTCGCTGATGGTCATGCGGCCGATCATGGTCACGCCGTTAAAATCATGGGGCGCGTACTGCTCGGGGTAATAGGCCTGCGTCTTGGCATGGGTGCTCTCGCCCTTGAGCCAGTAGTCGATGGTGTCGTTGATATACTGCCGGTCTTCCTCGGAAATGAGGTAGGGGTCGATATCCCGCGTTGCGATGGAGCCGCTGCCGATTTCATCCTTGATAAAGGAGACGCAGTTTTCCGGGTACAGCGCGCCGGCCCGGTATTTGCCGGACTGTGCGCCGACAATGACCTCGTCGTCGCCGATGCGGACGGGGATTTTCTCAAAAATCTCCTTCATGGCCAGCGCCCGGCGCAGAATACCGCTCAGCTCCGGATGGTTCATGTAAAACTCCGTGATGATTTTGTAACGGGCGATGCAGATTTCAGGTACCGTGTCCCGGTACAGCGCCCGCTGCCTGAGCACACGTTCGGTAATGGGTTTCAGTGTCCAGCTCATAATGATCTCCTATCCTGTTTAAACTGTATGACTGCCGATAACGCAGCCCGTCCACCGGCACGTATTTATGTAGCAGTATACCTATATTTTATAATGTTTTCCCCTCAAATGCAATGCGCAATTGTATTTTATTTAGCGGCAGAGCGAGCTTGCAAACAGTTTTGATCAACAGCGTCGGATTACCTCCGGCGTTCAGATTGCAGACAAACCTGCTTTTTCGTTAAAGCCTCGCAGAGTTTCCGCCGCGCACGGCGGAAAAAGAGTTCAATACGTCCTTTCCGGCGACATGCGCGTCGGAAAGGACACATCTCATGCAGCGAGCGGCAGAGCGAGCTGCATGTAACTTTTTGTTTGCAAAGCCCGCAGGGCTTTGCAAACAGTATAAAACGCCGGATTACCTCCGGCGTTTCTTCTCGGTTTTCAAAAGCTCCATTAAAAGCGCGGCGTCCTGGGCGGCCAGGGCCTCCAGCTGCGCCGACCGGCTCTTTAAATGTTCTATGTATTTTTCACGGTTGTCCATCACCGCGGCGACGGCGGCCATCGCCCGGTCGGCGTCAAAGTCCCGGACATCGCCCGCGGACGCCATGCCCAGCGTTTCCACGTAGGCGGCCACCTTCGGGTCGTAGATGAGCCCTACCAGCGGCACGCACATGCGCGCGCTGAAAATGAGCGCGTGCAGGCGCATGGCCAGCACCAGGTCAGCTAGCCCGATGATGCCCAAAATCTCCTCGGCGTTGTACCGCTTCTCCAGAACAAAAGCCGGCCGCCGCATCAGCTCGGCCACGCTGCGGCTGAAGGTGGTATCGCCCGGCGTCTGCATGGGGAGGAAGACGATGTTACGGCCGTAGGCGTCATAGATTCTGTCGCAGATCGCCGCCAGCTTTTCCCGGAAGGCCTCCGTGCCGCGCCAGTTGCGCACCGACACGCAGACGAAGGGCTCGCGGCCGGGGACGCCGGCGTCGGCCAGCAGCGCCGCCGCGGCTTCGGGGCCGATACCCGCCATGGTGAAGGCGGGGTCCGCCGTCACGCGCACATCCGGCCGCGTGACGCCGATGCCCGCAAGCTCCCGGGCGGACAGCTCGTCCCGCAGGGTGATCACGTCGGCCCGGCCCACAATGCGCCGGACCAGCGCCCGGTTGAAGCGTTTACGCACCGGGCCGATGCCGTTGGCGTAGATCATCACCTTTTTGCCCAAGAGCTGGGCGGCCCGGATGATCATCAGGTAGTACAGCAGCGACCGGGTGGAGGTCTGGTCCTGCAGGAGGCTGCCGCCGCCCGACACCAGCGCCGTGCAGCGCCGCAGCGCCCCCAGGACGTCGAACACCCGGAAGCGGTTGACCGCGTCATAGCCGTACCGGGCGGCCGTGTCCTCCGGGTCGCTGGACAACACGGTGACCGACACGTCCCCGTCGGT
>JAJUHI010000189.1 GCA_029267955.1 Sporobacter termitidis
AGGATTATCCGGATTCCAACATCGTCGCCATCGATTACGACCCGGGCGCCACAAAGGTCAATCAGGAAAACCGCATCAAGCTCATGATATCAAACGCCGGGCGGATGGGCGGCGCGCCGCCGTCCGGGGCGGAAAAGCAGCCCGCCATTGCAGGCAAAGCGCACTGATCGGATAATCGGCTACGGCGGGAGAACGGAGGGGGCCGTCTTATGCTCGGACAGCGTATTCTGGTTATCGGCTGCAGCGGCAGCGGGAAGACCACCCTCTCCGTGAAACTCGGCGCTATTTCGGGCTTGCCGGTGATTCATCTGGATAAGTTTTTCTGGAAGCCCGGCTGGGTGCTGGCAGCCCGGGAGGAATTTGACGCCGCCCTCCAGGCGGAGTTGGAGAAACCGGCCTGGATCATGGACGGCAATTACAAAGGCTCCCTGCCCCGCCGCCTTGAATATTGCGACACGGTGGTTTATCTAGATTATCCCCGCCGTGTGTGCCTCTGGGGCGTCGTCACAAGGGCGGTAAAATTCCATGGACAAATGCGGCCCGACATGGGCGAGGGGTGCCCGGAGCGCTTCGATTGGAGCTTTCTGAAGTACACCTGGAATTTTGAAAAAGAGCACGGGCGGGCGACAAAGGAGTTCGTCAAAAAAAGCGGCAAGCCGGTCGTCTGGCTCCGCTCCCGCCGGGAGGCCGAAAAATTCCTGGAGGCCGTCCGGCAGTCACTGCACTGACCGTTTTATCGGGCACATTATGTGGTAAAATCTAGTTTGTGCCCTGCATGAGGGGCGGGAGAACGGAGGGGGCCGTCTTATGATTGGACAGCGTATCCTGGTTATCGGCTGCTGCGGCAGCGGCAAAACCACCCTTTCTGTGAAACTCGGCGACATATCCGGCTTGCCGGTAATTCATCTGGATAAGCTCTTCTGGAAGCCCGGCTGGGTCCAATCGACCCGGGAGGAATTTCTCGCGGTCCTTCAGAAAGAGCTTGAAAAACCGGCCTGGATCATGGACGGCAACTTCAACGGTTCCCTGCCCCGCCGCCTTGAATACTGCGACATGGTGATTTATCTGGACTATCCCCGCCTTGTGAGCCTGTTAGGCGTTATTACAAGGGTTTTAAAATTCCATGGGAGAACGCGGCCCGACATGGGCGAGGGCTGTCCGGACCGCTTCGACTGGAGCTTTCTGAAGTACACCTGGAATTTTGAGAAAGAGCAGGGGCGGGAGAATAAGGCGCTCGTCAAGAAAAGCGGCAAGCCGGTCGTCTGGCTCCGCTCCCGCCGGGAGGCCGGAGAATTTCTGGAGGAAGTCCGGCGGTCACTTGCAGACAAGCAATCCGCCGGGTAACGCCCCGGCGCGGATTATAAAGGATAAGCAAAGCGTTAGATATTTTGTCATGAGGCGATGTGTCTTTGACAAATCGGAGTTTGAAAAGTATGAGAGATAACATTTACGTTAAGGGCGCGCGCGAGAATAACTTAAAAAATATCGATGTGGAGATCCCGCGGGACAAGCTGGTCGTCGTGACAGGCATTTCCGGCAGCGGCAAGTCGTCGCTGGCCTTTGACACGATTTACGCCGAGGGGCAGCGCCGGTACGTGGAGTCCCTGTCGGCTTACGCGCGCCAGTTTCTCGGCCAGATGGAAAAGCCGGACGTGGATTACATCGAAGGCCTGTCGCCGGCCATTTCCATCGACCAGAAGACCACCAGCCGCAACCCGCGCTCAACGGTGGGCACGGTGACGGAAATCTACGACTACCTGCGTCTTTTGTGGGCGCGCATCGGCATCCCCCACTGCCCCAACTGCGGCAAGGAGATCCGGCAGCAGACCATTGACCAGATTGTCGACCAGGTGATGTCGCTGCCGCCGGCTACCCGCATACAGATACTGGCGCCGGTGGTCCGGGCCCGCAAGGGCGAGTACCTGAAGGTGTTTGAAGACGCCCGGAAGAGCGGCTACGTCCGCGCCCGGGTGGACGGCAGCATCTACGATCTGTCGGAAGAGATCAAGCTGGACAAGAACAAGAAGCACAATATTGAGATCATCGTGGACCGCCTTGTCATCAAGGACGATATAACAAGAAGGCTTACCGACTCGGTGGAGACGGCGGCGAGCCTTGCCGGCGGCATCGTGATCGTCGACATTGTGGGGGAAGACCGGGAGCTGATGTTCTCCCAGAATTACGCCTGCGAGGACTGCGGCATCTCCATCGAGGAGCTGACCCCCCGGCTGTTTTCCTTCAACAACCCCTACGGCGCCTGCCCGTCCTGCACGGGGCTGGGCACCCAGCTCCGGGTGGACCCGGACCTGATTATCCCCAATACCTCCCTGTCGATTATGGAGGGCGGCATCACCGCCTCCGGCTGGGGCAATATCAAAAACGACGGCGTTGCCAAAATGTATTTCGAAGCCCTGGCCAGGAGATACAAGTTTAATCTGAATACCCCCATCAAGGACCTGCCGGAGGAAGTGCTGGACGTCATCCTCTACGGCACCAGGGGCGAAAAGCTGGTCCTGCACTACGACCAGCCCCGGGGAAAGGGGACCCTCAATCAGCCCTTTGAGGGGATTGTCAACAATCTGGAGCGGCGGTACAAGGAGACCCAGAGCATGTCCATGCGCTGGGAGCTGGAACAGTACATGTCCGAGCACCCCTGCCCGGAATGCCAGGGCAAGCGCCTGAAAAAAGAGGTGCTGGCCGTCACCGTGGGCGGGATCAACATACATGAATTTACGGAAAAGTCCATTGTCCAGGCGCTGGAGTTTATCGAAGCGCTGAAGCTCACGGAGAAGGAGAAGATGATCGCCCACCGCATCCTCAAGGAGATACGGGAGCGGCTGGGGTTCCTGCGCAGCGTGGGGCTGGAATACCTCACCCTGGGCCGCCAGGCCGGCAGCCTCTCCGGCGGCGAGAGCCAGCGTATCCGGCTGGCCACCCAGATCGGTTCGTCGCTGATGGGCGTTTTGTATATTCTGGACGAGCCCTCCATCGGCCTGCACCAGCGGGACAACGCCAAGCTGCTAAAGACCTTGAAGCATCTGCGGGACCTGGGTAACACGCTGTTGGTGGTCGAGCACGACGAGGAGACCATGCGCGAGGCCGACTATATTGTGGACGTGGGGCCGGGGGCCGGCGTCAACGGCGGCCGGATTGTCTGCGCCGGGACGGTGGATGACATCATGGCCTGCAAGGAGTCCGTCACCGGCCAGTACCTGAGCGGGGCGAAGAGAATCCCCGTTCCGATACAGCGCCGGAAGGGGACGGGCAAGTTTTTGACCGTCAAGAAAGCCGCCGAGAACAATTTAAAAGACATTACCGTCCAGATCCCCCTGGGGGTCATTACCTGCGTCACGGGCGTCTCCGGCAGCGGCAAGTCATCGCTGGTTAACGAGGTGGTCTATAAAGCCCTGGCCGCCGAGCTCAACAGGGTCAAGGTCAAGCCGGGAAAACACGAGTGCATCCTGGGGCTGGAGCACCTGGACAAGGTCATTGACATTGACCAGTCCCCCATCGGGCGCACCCCGCGCTCCAACCCGGCCACCTACACGGGCGTTTTCAACGACATCCGGGAGCTGTTTGCCTCCACCCAGGACGCCAAAGCCCGGGGCTACGGCCAGGGGCGGTTTTCCTTCAATGTGCGGGGCGGCCGGTGCGAGGCCTGCGCCGGCGACGGACTATTGAAGATTGAGATGCACTTTCTGCCGGACATCTATGTCCCCTGCGAGGTCTGCAAGGGCAAGCGCTACAACCGGGAGACGCTGGAGGTCCGCTATAAAGGCAAGAACATCTATGAGGTATTGGATATGACGGTGGATGAGGCCGTCGTGTTCTTTGAAAACATGCCCCGGATTGCCCAGCGGCTCCAGACGCTGGTGGACGTGGGCCTGGGCTATATCCGCCTGGGGCAGCCGTCGACCACCCTTTCCGGCGGCGAGGCACAGCGGGTCAAGCTGGCCACGGAGCTTTCAAAGCGCTCCACCGGCAACACCTTTTACGTGCTGGACGAGCCGACCACGGGCCTGCA
>JAJUHI010000190.1 GCA_029267955.1 Sporobacter termitidis
GCACAAGAATTCAAGCTCAAGCCGGAGCATGTGAAAAACATCGTCTCGCTCATTGACGAGGGGAACACCATCCCCTTCATCGCACGGTACCGCAAGGAGATGACCGGCTCCTGCGACGACCAGGTGCTCCGGGAGCTTTCCGATCGGCTGTCCTACCTGAGAAATCTCGAAAAGAGGAAGGCGGAGGTCAAGGAGGCCATCGCCCAGCAGGACAAGCTGACCGACGAGCTGGCAAAAGCCATCGACGGCGCCGTGACGCTGGCGGAGGTGGAGGACCTGTACCGCCCGTACCGGCCCAAGCGCCGGACCCGGGCCACCATCGCCCGGGAAAAGGGGCTGGAGCCGCTGGCGGCGGTCATACTGGCCCAGAATGTCCGGCAGGGGAGCATGGAGGCGCTGGCCGCTCCTTTTGTGAACCCGGAAAAAGGCGTGGAAACCTGGGAAGACGCCCTGGCCGGCGCGCTGGACATTGTCGCCGAGACCATTTCCGACGACGCCGACTGCAGAAAGCGGCTGCGGGCCCTGATGCTGCGGGAGGGTTTGGTCGTCTCAAAGGCGCTGAAGGAAGAAGACTCCGTCTACGACATGTACAAGGCGTTTTCCGAGCCGGTGGCGAAAATCCCCAGCCACCGCATTCTGGCGCTCAACCGGGGCGAGAAGGAAGAGTTCCTGCGGGTTAAAATCGAGATTGACGAGGCCGCGGCGCTAAAAATCCTGGAGAACGCTTTTGTCAAAAGCGGCTCCGTGACGACGGAGCCTGTGCGCGCCGCCGCCGCGGACGCCTGGAAGCGGCTGATGGAGCCCTCCCTGGAGCGGGAGGTGCGTAATGAGCTGACGGACAGGGCCTCCAAGCAGGCTATCAAAATGTTTGCCCTCAACCTAAAGCCCCTGCTGCTGCAGCCGCCGGTGAAGGGCAAGGTCATCCTGGGGCTGGACCCGGCGTACCGCACCGGCTGCAAGCTGGCCGTTGTCGACCCCACCGGCAAGGTGCTGGACACGGCGGTCATCTACCCGACGCCGCCCCAGAACAGGAAGGAGGAGGCGCGGCAGGTGCTTGAACGCCTGATCAGCAAGCATCAGGTGGACGTGATCGCCATCGGCAACGGCACGGCCTCCAAGGAGTCTGAAATTTTCGTGGCCGGGGTGATCGCCGGGCTTGACCGGCCGGTGCGCTATGCCGTCGTCAACGAGGCGGGGGCGTCGGTTTACTCCGCGTCGAAGCTGGGGGCGGAGGAGTTCCCGGATTTTGACGTGACCCAGCGCAGCGCCGTATCCATCGCCCGCCGGCTGTTGGACCCCCTGGCGGAGCTGGTGAAGATCGACCCGAAATCCATCGGCGTGGGCCAATACCAGCACGACATGGAGCCGGCCCGGCTGGACGAGACCCTGGGCGGCGTGGTGGAGGACTGCGTCAACAGCGTCGGCGTTGACTTAAATACGGCTTCCGTTTATCTGTTGACCCATATCGCCGGGCTGGGAGCGGCCGTTGCACGGAATATCGTGGCCTACCGGGACGCCAACGGGCCCTTTACCAGCCGGACGCAGCTGAAAAAGGTGCCCAAGCTGGGGCCCAAGGCTTACGAGCAGTGCGCGGGCTTTTTGCGTATCCCCGGCGGGGAGAATGTGCTGGACAATACGGCGGTGCACCCCGAATCGTACGGCGCGGCGGAAAAACTCCTGAATATGTTTGACATGACGGCGGGGGACAGCGCCAAAGAGCTCCCGCGGCGCGTGTGGGAGACCGGCGAGGAGAAGGTGGCCGCCGCCCTGGGCATCGGCGTGCCGACGCTGCGGGATATTGTAGCGGAGCTTGTCAAGCCCGGGCGCGATATCCGCGACGAGCTGCCGCCGCCCATGCTGCGCACGGATATCATGGAGCTGAAGGACTTAAAGCCCGGCATGACGCTCACCGGCACCGTCCGCAACGTCATCGACTTCGGCGCCTTTGTGGACATCGGCGTCCATCAGGACGGGCTTGTGCACATCTCGGAGCTTTCCGACCGGTATATCAAACACCCCTCCGAGGTGGTCGCCGTGGGCGATATCGTCACCGTCACCGTCCTGGGTGTCGACACCGTGAAAAAGCGGATATCCCTGTCCATGAAAAAGCAGAAATGAAGGGCGAGACGGCATGAACTGCGTCATCTGCATGCTCAACTCCAAGTACATCCACTCGTCGCTGGCCCCCTGGTATCTGCTGGCGGCGGTGAAGGCCTGGTGCGGCGACGGCGTTGCGGCCCAGGTGGCGGATTTGACGATCAATCACGAGCTTCACGAAATTGCCGATGCGATAATTTCCAAAAAACCTGATGTTGTGGGCTTTTGCTGTTATATCTGGAACATCGCCGCGGTCCGGGTGCTGGTGCCCATCGTAAAGGCGGCGCTGCCGGATACGGTTATAATTCTCGGCGGCCCGGAGGTCAGCTACAACGCCGGCGAGATTCTCTCCGACGCCGGCTGGGGCCGGCATGTGGACTTTATCCTGTCCGGCGAGGGAGAACGCCCCTTCGCCCTGCTGCTGGACGCGCTAAATGCGGGCGCAAATGCCGGGACGCCCCTGCGTGGGGAAATGGATTCGATACCTATAGGGGCGATCAATCGCCCGCAAACAGGCGCCGGCGCTTTGGAAACCATCCCCGGCCTGTGCTATCGAAAGGGCGGACAGGTTATTGTCAAGCCGCCGCACGTTAAGCAGGAGGAGCCGCCGGACCCGTACGGCCCGGAATACTTTGAAGCGCTGGATAAGCGCATCGCCTATATCGAGACAAGCCGGGGGTGCCCCTTTTCCTGCGCTTTCTGCCTGTCCGGCGCCGGGCGGGGCGTCCGGTGGTTTTCCCTCAACCGGGCCAAGCGGGACATTCTCCGTCTGGCGGGCAGCGGGACGAAGACCCTCAAGTTTGTGGACCGGACCTTCAACGCCGACAGAAACCGGGCCCGGGAGCTGTTTCGGTATATCATCGACGCCAACAGCGCGGGCCAAACAGCCGGCGTCCGGTTTCATTTCGAGATCGGCGGCGATCTGCTGGACGAGGAGACGCTGTGCTTACTGGAAGGCGCTCCCCGGGGCCTGTTCCAGTTTGAGATCGGGCTGCAGAGCTTTAACCCCAGGACGCTGGCGGCCGTCAACCGGAAAACGGATGTTGAACGGTTAAAGCAGAATATCCGGCGTCTTGTGGCCATGGGCAATATCCACATCCATATCGACCTGATCGCCGGGCTCCCCCATGAGGACCTGACGGGCTTTGCCGACAGCTTCAACACGGCCTGGGGCCTTCGGCCCCACATGCTGCAGCTGGGCTTTTTAAAGCTTTTACACGGCGCCGCCATGCGGGAAAATCCGGCGAAATACCCCTGCCGCTATTCGCCGGAACCGCCCTATGCGGTGATCGAGACGCCGTGGCTCTCTGAGGCCGATCTTGACGTGCTGCACGAAGCGGAAGACGCCCTTGGGCGTTTGTACAACAGCGGCCGGTTCCGGCGGACCCTGGACTATGTGCTGGAGCGGACCGGCAAGGCGACCTTTGAGCTGTTTTGCGATGCCGGCAGGCTGTTAGCCGGCCGGCGGATGTCCCTGGACGCGCTGACGACGCTGATCTATGATTACTTTTCAAACCTGCCCGGGGTGGACGGCGGCGTGCTCCGGGACAAAATGGCGCGGGACAGGCTGTCCACCAACGCTTCGGGGATGCTGCCCGAGGTGCTCCGCCGCCCGGACAGCCGCCGCGGCGAAGCCGTCCTGCCGACGGAGGGGGTTGTGGTGACGGCCGACTATTCCCGGCGGGACCCCGTCACCGGCCAGTACCCGCTCCGGGAAGTCAATTTGTTGTAATGCAGGGTTTAAGGCGCTATAATTTGTTGAAGATGCTGACAACAGTCCGTTTGCAAAAGCGGATTGTTGTTTTTATGTACGAAAAAATTACGTGAGAAAACGTAATAAAATACAAAGCTTTTTAAGCCGATTTTACGTATAATGCAATTGTCATAAATGCTAGTGTAC
>JAJUHI010000191.1 GCA_029267955.1 Sporobacter termitidis
GCCGCTCAATATGCCGAACACCTTTTTCTCCTCGCTTTTGGCCCGCATGTTCGTGTAGACCTTTTCGAACATGAAGCTGTGGAAGCTGTCGAAGATAAAGCGCATGCCGGGGCTCATCCGGATCTGGTCGCCCTCCGTACTGGCGGCGATGATATCCTTAATGATCGTATCGATGCGCGCGGAGTAGGTGTCCCCCAGCGCGCAGACAAACTCGTCCGGGATATCCCTTTCCTTTAATATCCCGGCGCGCAGCGCGTCGTCCACGTCGTGGTTGATGTAGGCCGCCCGGTCGGCCAGACGGACAATCTGGCCTTCCAATGTCTCGGGCATGCCGCTGGCGGTATGGTTGCGGATGCCGTTTCGCACCTCATAGGTCAGGTTGAGGCCGCTGCCGTCCTTTTCAATGCGGTCGACCACCCGCAGGCTCTGCTCGGCATGGGAGAACCCGCCCTCGCCGCTTAGGAACTCGTCCAGCGCCCGTTCGCCGGCATGTCCGAAAGGCGTGTGCCCCAGGTCGTGCCCCAGCGCGATGGCCTCGGTCAGGTCCTCGCTGAGCTCCAGCGCCCGGGCGATTGTCCTGGCGATACGGGCCACCTCCAGCGTGTGGGTCAGCCGCGTGCGGTAATGGTCGCCCTCCGGCTGCAGAAAGACCTGCGTCTTATGCATCAGCCGCCGGAACGACTTGCTGTGTATGATACGGTCCACATCCCGCTGGAAGCAGGTGCGGACCTCGCTTTCCTGTTCGGGTACGGCGCGCCCCTTCGAATTTTCGGCGCGGACGCCTCTGGAGGAGATCATGATCCGTTCCAGCGCCTCGCGCTTCTCCCTGGCGTTTGTCACGTTTTCTTCCTTTCTCAGCAAGGCTCACACTACTATATACGCCGTCCGGGCTGCAAACCCTTTTTTTCGGAGCAACATCGCAAATGCCGGACAAAAATAACCGCAGCCGGGCTTTTATCGGCTGCGGCGGACGTCGGCTGCGAGAGCGGTTTACCTGTCGTAGCTTCGAAAGCGCCCCGGCTTCGGCCGCATTTTTATGCCGGCGACAATACCCATGGCGGCGTAGAGGGTGACGATCGACGAGCCGCCGGAGCTGAAAAACGGCAGCGTCAGGCCGATGACGGGCGTCAACCCCAAGCACATGCCGATATTCTCAAAGGTCTGGCAGATGAGCATGGCGGCAACGCCGGTGCACACCAGCATGCCGATATTGTTGTTGGACCGGATGCCCACGACGAAGGTGCGGATAATAATCGTCAGCAGCAGCGCCACGATGGCCAGGCACCCCACAAAGCCCAGTTCCTCCCCCGCCACCGAGAAGATAAAGTCCGTATGCTGCTTCGGCACGGCGCCGGACTGGGTCATGGAGCCGTTGTACAAGCCGAGGCCGAGAAAGTCGCCCGCGGCGATGGCGTACCGGCTCCGGATCACCTGAAAGCGCACGTTGAGCCCTGTGGGGTCGATGGACGGGTCATAGGGGGCCAGGATCCGTTCCTTCTGCTGGGGCGATAAAAACCCGTTCCAGGCCAGAATCAGCGCGCCCACCAGCAGCAGGGCGCCCAGCAGGAGCCATTTGGCGTCCACGCCGCCCACAAAGAGCATTACCGCCAGTATAAACAGGTACACAAGGGCGGAGCCCAGGTCCTGGGAGGAGGCCATGATAAAGCCGAACAGGCCGGCAAAGGCGGCGATAATTTTCAACAGCGACAGGGGCGCGTTGAGAATGCGCCTGTCCTTCATGTCGGAGATCATCTTGGCCAGAATAATGATATACGGAATCTTGACAATCTCCGCCGGCTGGATGCCCACGGCGCCGAAGCGCAGCCACGCCTTGTTGCCGGTATTGCCCTCCACGCCCCAGATGAACAGCGTGGAGATAAACACAATGCTCAGAGCGTATAATATTTTCGACCTGTCGGCGATGGTGTCAATATCCAAAAGTGAAAACAAAACGAACAGACCGACGCCGATAAACAACGACACCGCCTGAATATAGACGTTGTTGCTTTTCTCCATGTGCCGCGTGGCGCTGTCGATGAGAATAATGCCGTAAACGGAGCTGAAGACACATAAGGAAAGCAGGAACATGTCCGTTTCTTTAATGTATTTTAAAATGGCATCGAGAGTTTTTTTCACCGCTGTCTCCCGCATCATTATGTAGTGCTATCATTTTAGCACCGAATGAACAGACCGTAAACATCAAAATGACTCTTTCACATTTTGTTCATAAGTGGTATACTACCCCAAAGGAAAATTCTACGGATTTTCCCGGCAAAACCACAGGATTCGAGGGCCGGACACACCATGACCATCTATTCCGTAAGCGACCGCGATACCGAAGCGGCGGGAAAAGCCCTTGCGGAAAAGCTGCTCGCCCGCATCAAGCCGGATAACAGCCTCGTCATCGCCATGTCGGGCGACCTGGGCGCCGGCAAGACGGCCTTTGTCAGAGGTCTGGCGGCCGGGCTCGGCGTTAATACCCGCGTCACAAGCCCCACCTTTACCATCGTCAACGAGTACCCGGGCTCCGTCCCGCTGTTTCACTTCGATCTCTACCGGCTCAGTGACGCCGAGGAGCTTTTTGACCTGGGCTGGGACGACTATCTCCAGCGCGGCGGCGTCATCGCCGCGGAATGGAGCGAAAACGCCGAAGACGCATTCCCCGGCGATACGGTGCGGGTACGCATTGACAAAACGGGCGAAAACAGCCGGCATATTCACATCGTGCTTCCGCCGGGGTTGGAGTAACCAATGAGGATTTTAGCACTGGAGTCTTCCGCGAAAGCCGCGTCCGTGGCGCTGATGACCGGACGGGAGCTGACCGCGCAGTATTTTCAAAATTCGGGCCTGACCCACAGCCGGACGCTGATGAAGATGGTGGAAAACCTGCTGTCCAATCTTGGCCTTACCGCCCGCGACCTGGACCTGATCGCCGTGGCAAACGGCCCCGGCTCCTTTACCGGCGTCCGCATCGGTGTTTCGGCGGCCATCGGCTTGGCCTGGGGCGCGGACAAGCCCGTCTGCGGCGTATCCACGCTGGAAGCCATGGCGCAGCTTGCCGAATATCCCGGGCATATTGTCTGCCCCGTGATGGACGCCCGCCGGCAGCAGGTTTATACGGCCTCCTTCCGGTGGCAGGAGGGCCGGCCTTTTAGGCTTTGCCCGGACCGGGCCATCCCGGTGGAAACGCTCATCGAGGAAGCCCGCGCTAACAAGGAGCCGTTTTTGCTGTTGGGCGACGGCGCCCGGCTATGTTATGACGCATTTATGGCCGCCGGTGTTCCGGCCGTGCTGGCGCCGGTATCCATCCGGCAGCAAAGCGCCTGGGGCGTGGCGCTGGCGGCGCAGAACGCGCCGGCCGTGTCTCCCCTGGAACTTCAGCCCACCTATCTGCGCCCTTCCCAGGCGGAGCGGGAGCGCAACGCGCGCCTGGGCAAAAAGGATTGAGCATACAACCGCCGGCTGCCGTGCGGCCGGACAAGTCATATTTTTGGAGGTTTATCATGGGATCATTACACGTTCTGGACCACCCGCTGCTGCAGCACAAGCTGAGCATCATCAGAGACAAGAACACCAGCGTCAAGGAGTTCCGCGAGCTCATCTCGGAAATCGCCACCCTCATGTGCTATGAGGCGACGCGGGACCTGCCCGTTGAGCTGTGCGACGTGGAAACGCCGGTGGGCATGGCAAAGGTCAAAAAGATTGCCGGCAAGAAGATGGCCATCGTCCCGATTCTCCGGGCGGGCCTTGGCATGGTGGACGGCATGCTGACCCTTGTACCGTCGGCGAAGGTGGGCCACATCGGCCTGTACCGGGACCCCGACACGCTGGAGCCGGTTGAATATTACTGCAAGCTGCCCAAGGACATCAGCGAGCGGGAGGTCTATATCGTGGATCCCATGCTGGCCACCGGCGGCAGCGCCACGGCGGCCATCCAGTTTATCAAAAACTACGGCTGCCAGCACGTCAAGCTCATGTGCATCATCTCCGC
>JAJUHI010000192.1 GCA_029267955.1 Sporobacter termitidis
ATACCACAAAGTGGCAAGCGGCCGCGCGATTTTTGAAATTTCCGGTCGGGCTACGCCCTCCCTCCAATTTCAAAAATCTATCTTCAACAGCTAACTCTTGCATCGACATTATATACGAGGGCGGGGGCTTGCCCCCGCCGCGTCTGTGTTGGCACGATTGAGACAATATCATAACGTTCAGGGAGCTCTAATTGCCGCCGTTCAATAATCTACCAAGTCTCATAAGGTCCGCGGCGGCGGGGGCAAGCCCCCGCCCTACCATCACCATCAGGCGCTGACGCGACACAATCCTCAGTCTTTTACGCCCCGGGGATGGATAAGATTTCTGCGATTTGGTTTTGTATCCGGACGGCGCCGCGTTTTGACGGACGGATGTCAAAGATGTCCGATGCGGCGCTGATGAGTTCCACAAAATCGCAGTTGCCGGCCCGTTCGCCCAGGCCGAGGACCGTCGTGTCCAGATAATCGGCGCCGGCTTTTGCGCCCAGGAGGGTATTGGCCACCGCCATCCCCAGATCGTTATGGGCGTGCAGCTCAACCTCCATACCGGTATAATCGATGATTTCCCGCACGGTCTGATAGGTGCGGGACGGCGACAAAACGCCCACCGTATCGGCAAAGCGAATCCTTGTGACGCCCAGCTTGCCCAGGTGACAGGCCAGGGTTGTCATAAAGGTGATATCGGCCCGGGAGGCGTCTTCAAAGCCGACGGTCACCTCAAAACCGCGATCGTGGGCGTAGGCGATGCAGGACGTGAGGTTTTTAACGACCCAGGATTTGTTCTTATTAAGTTTGGAGTATATGAGCACATAGGAGACGGGCGTGCTGATGTGGATGATGTCCGGCCGGCATAAGACGGACTTTTTGACGTCGTCGAGGACGACGCGGCTCCAGACGGAGATTTTCGCCCTTTTTCTGATATCCATGATCGCCTGCAGGGTTTCAATTTCCGCGGGGCCCACGGCGGGGATGCCGGCCTCAATCTGATAAACGCCGGCTTCGTCCATGAGGGCGGCAATCTGCAGCTTCTGCTCTTTGGACATAACGAGGCCCGGGGTCTGTTCCCCGTCCCGCATGGTCGTATCCACAATGTGCTTTACCGGCTTCATGCGCGCCTCCGAGTGGGTTACAATCTGTGTCTTTCCGCGATAGCCATAAATTCCTCGTCCGTCAGCCCGGCCCTTTTCCGGACGCTTTCCTCCCGGACCGCGGCGAGCAGCCGGGGGATATCAAAATCAGAAGCCATGACGCCGAGCTCATTGAGCTTGGCGGCGACGGACTTCCGCCCGGAATGCTTGCCAATGACAAAACGCCGGCAGCCGCCGACAAGCTCCGGCAGAAACGGTTCGTACATCTGGGGCTTTTTGAGAATGCCGTCCACATGGATGCCCGATTCCACGTTGAAAATACACCGCCCGATCACCGCTTTCCTGTCGGAAAAGCGCACGGCGATCAGTTCCTCCAGCAGGCGGGCCAGCTGCGGCAGGCTGCTGAAAGAGGCGCCGGGCCGGTGCCGCCGGACCACGTGCAGGGCCAGCAGCACCTCCTCCAGGGCGGCCTTGCCGCCAAGGCCGCCGAAGGCTGCCGCCACAGCCCTGCCACCGCATAAGACCCATTCCACGGCGGCCGCCGTGGCGCAGTAAAAGCCGTTTTCCGGGCAGAACTCGACATTGCTGCCGGCGCGCTTGAGGAGCTTTGAAAATACGGTCTTGTAATCGTGGGCCAGCACGTCGTCCAACCCCACGACCCGGAGGCTGCCCCGCGTATCGAGACCCGGGAACGCGATCTCCTTAACATCGTTGAGTTGGACCTCCTGCATGACGGCGGCGCCGGTCCCGGCATAACCGTTTTTGCGGCAGACAAAGCGCGATATCTCGGGATACTGCGCCGCCGCCTCGGGCGCTGGAAGACGCAGGACAAGCTTACTTGTCTCCGCGGGCCGGAGCTTTTCATACAAGGCGGCCGGCATTTCAATGTAATCGGCGCCGGAGCGGAGCAGCAGCCCGTACACCTGCCGGAGCTGCGCGGGCTCAAGCCCGTACGGCTCCAAACAGGTGAGCGTCATATCCGTGATGCGCAGCATATACGCCTCCTTACCTAGTACAAACGACCGCTAGATGCGGTACTTTTCCGCGATTTTACCGCCCTCCAGGTGTTCTTCCGCAATCTCCTCCACGGCGCTTACCGTCAGGCCGCCGTACCAGACGCCCTCCGGGTACACGACGGCAATCGGGCCCCGGCTGCAGATGCCGAAGCAGCCGGTGTTGCTGACCATGCAGTCGCCCGAGAGGTCCCGGTCCTCAATCTCCTGGAGGAATTTTTCTAGGATTTTGACGCTGTCCTTCTGATGACAGAAGCCCTTCTGCGTGCCGTTTGTCCGGCAGCTGGTACAGACAAAGATATGGTATTTCGGACTGACCACTTAACTGACCTCCTTCTTAAAATGGCCGGCGGCGGCTTTCAGCACGGCGTCCTCGGCCCTGTCATAGGTGGTGATCACGTCAATGCCGCGGCTTTTCAGTTTGCGCGCGGGCGTATCCCCGATGCGCAGGGCCAGCACGGCGCTGCAGTCGGATACCGATTCGAGAATCCGCTCCATGACCGGCTCCTTGTCGTCGATGCAGTCTTCCGCCCCCGTGCAGTAGTTTGTAACTGCGCGCTTTTCAATAAAGCGCACGGAGTTTCCGTCGGATTCGTAGAGGTAAAACACCCGGGCGTGGCCGAAATGCTGGTCCACGAGCGTCCCGCTTTTTGAGGCTACGGCGTACCTTTTCAGCGGCCGGGTTGCCGGGGCCGGCAAGCCGGTTTTGCAGGCGGCGCCGGCGTACTCGATGGAACGGTCGTCATTTAAGGTGCCGACGGCGTCGGCCCGGCACTGGCGGCAGTGGTACATCTGCCGGAGTATCGGCTGGCATTTCTTCCGCAGCGCCGCAAGCTCCCTGTTGCTGACAAGCTCCAGGTTTTCAAAGGCGGAGCCTGGTACCGGGATCAGCTGCATGATGTTGGAGACATATGCGCCCATATCCCGGGCCGTTTGTACGACAGCTTCCACATGGCTGTCGTTGACGCCCCGGAGGACCACGGTGTTGACCTTGCAGACAACCCCGCGAGACGAGAGGTACCGGAGCCCGGCCAGCTGGTTGGCCAGCAAAATGGACGCCCCTGCGATGCCGGCATAGCGCTTGCCCATGTACTCCACATGGCTGTAAATCTTCGCGCCGATGACTGGGTCAACGGCATTGACCGTGACCGTCACATGGCTGACGCCCAGCTCGATGAGCTCCTGGGCATACAGGGGCAGCATCAGCCCGTTGGTGGACAGGCAGAAGGTAACGTGTGGGTCGATCTCCCGAATTTTCCGCAGGGTCTCCCGGGTCCGGTCGAAGTCGCACAGCGCGTCGCCGGGGCCGGCAATACCGACAACCGTGAGGTTTTTAACCTTCTCCCTGGCCGCTTTGTACCGCGCCACGGCTTCGTCCGGCGAGAGGACCTGCGTTGTGACGCCGGGGCGGCTCTCGTTGGGGCAGTCGTATTTCCGGACGCAGTAATTGCACTGGATGTTGCAGGCGGGCGCAACGGGCAGATGAATCCGCGCGTATTCGCCGCCGGAACAGTTAAAGCAGGGGTGGGTCCGGGTCTTCTCATTGATATCGGGGGCGGCGGCAGCCGTCTCCCCGGCATCCGCTATGCCGGCGGTTTTATTATAGTAGCGGTCGTACAGCTCTTCCCGGAAGCCCTCGTCCTTTCGCCCCAACAGCGCGTTGGCGGCCTGGTCGAGGATGCTCAGGGAGCCCTCATAGAGCAGCGTCTTGATCCGCTGTCCGCCGACCCGGTCGTGGACCGGGAACGCGCAGCGCACCAGGGGGATATTCAGCCGCCGCGCCATCCGGCGCCCGTCGGAGCTGCCCAGCATCAGATTGACGCCCTTCTCCCGGGCGTGATGCTCTAATAGGTCGAAATCG
>JAJUHI010000193.1 GCA_029267955.1 Sporobacter termitidis
ATGGAGACTAATGGGCTCGAACCATCGACCTCCTGCGTGTGAAGCAGGCGCTCTGACCAGCTGAGCTAAGCCTCCGTATTGCTTGGGGCGCACCCCAAGTCGGTAAGGCTTGAGGTGCAAGCCCAAGAATTTATGACCCGTACGAGATTCGAACTCGTGTTACCGCCGTGAAAGGGCGGTGTCTTAACCACTTGACCAACGGGCCTTAAGATGCGGACATTTTCTGCGGAAAATGTGTCGCCTGCGGCTCCTGCCGCATCTTCTAGGGGAAACCATGTTTCCAAAGAATCAAGAGTTTCTTGATTCTTTTGATACGAGCCTTCGGCTCGATACCCCTTCCGCTCTCCGAGGGGGATTGGGGTTAGGTGCGGGGACGGAGGATATCCGTCCCCGGCTGGTGGCGGTAACTGGACTTGAACCAGTGACACCACGGGTATGAACCGAGTGCTCTAGCCAGCTGAGCTATACCGCCGTCTTTTGGGATAGCAACGGTTATTATACTTGATGATTTATGTGTTGTCAACCGTGTTTTTGATTGTATTATTTTCATTTCTGGTGTATAGTTTGATGATGGGTTTCTCTTATGATTATCAAGTTGATTGTCAAGTGATTTTGGAGGCTTTTATGAATATTGTTGTTTTATGCGGCGGTCTGTCCGCCGAGCGGGATGTTTCCATCGCCAGCGGCACCCTGGTGGCCGCGGCCCTGCGCCGGCGAGGGCACAAGGCGGTCCTGGTGGACCTCTTTTTCGGCTATCCCCATCATTTTCAGGACCCGTCGGAGATTTTTGACACGGTTTACGACGACGGCATCGCTACCGTTTCTGAGAACGCGCCCGACCTTGACGCCGTCAGGGCCAGCCGCCAGCAGGCCGGCGACAGCAGAATGGGCGACAACATCATCGAGGTCTGCCGGGCGGCCGACATTGTCTTCATGGCGCTGCACGGCGAGGACGGCGAGGACGGCAAGGTCCAGGCGGTTTTTGACCTGGCCGGCATCCGGTACACCGGCACCGGCCCGCTGGGCAGCGCCATCGCCATGAACAAGCACATCTCCACGCAGCTGTTTGCCCAAAACGGCATTTTGACGCCCCGGGGCGTCGTCCTGAAAAAAGGCGACGGGTTTTTATCGGATATCGGCTTCCCCTGCGTCGTCAAGCCCAGCGCCCGGGGCAGCTCGGTGGGCGTCTCCATCGTCCAGTCCCAAAGCGATTTAAAGCCGGCGCTGGAATACGGCTTTAAATACGACGACGAGCTGATCATCGAGCAATACATAAACGGGCGCGAATGCTCGGTGGGCGTCCTGGACGGAAAGGCGCTGCCCGTCATTGAAATACGCCCGAAAACCGGGTTTTACGATTATAAAAACAAATACCAGAGCGGCCTGACGGACGAAATCTGCCCCGCGGACTTCCCGCCGGACATCACGAAAAGGCTGCAGCAGGCGGCGGAGCGGGTCTACGCCGTGTTAAAGCTGGAGGTTTACGCCCGGATAGACTTCTTTGTGGACGCGGCCGGGGACCTCTGGTGCCTGGAGGCCAATACCCTGCCGGGCCTGACGCCCGTCAGCCTCCTGCCCCAGGAGGCGGCGGCCGCGGGTATGAGCTACGAGGATTTGTGCCAGGCCATTATCGATCATTCTCTTAAAAAATACGGGGTGAAAAGCTGATGGCGATGAAACCGCTGACGCTGGAGACCATCGCGCGCGTCACCGGCGGCGCCTACGTCGGCGCGGATATCCTGAAAAACACGGCCATCACCGGCGTCGTCCACGACAACCGCAAGGTTAAGGAGGGTAATCTCTTTATCTGCATCAAGGGCGCCCGAGCGGACGGCCACAGCTTTTCCGGCAGCGCCTTTGACGCCGGCGCCGCCGGCTGCCTGGCCGAGCAGCCGCTCCCCGGCGCCCGGGGCCCCTATGTTCTGGTCGATTCAACCCTGGAGGCCGTCAAGGCGCTGGGCGAATACTACCGGAGTCTTTTTGACATCCCCGTCATCGGCGTCACAGGGAGCGTGGGGAAAACGACGGCCAAGGAGATGACGGCGTCGGTGCTCGCGCAAAAATACAACGTTCTCAAAACGCCGGAAAACCTCAACAACGAGCTGGGCGTGCCCCTGACGCTGCTGTCAATGCAGGCGGAGCATGAGGCGGCGGTGATTGAAATGGGCATCAGCGATTTCGGCGAGATGCGGCGGCTTGCGAAAATGGTGCGGCCCGATATCTGCCTGATGACCGCCATCGGCCATTGCCATCTGGACACGCTGGGCGATCTGGACGGCGTTTTAAAGGCAAAAAGCGAGGTCTTTGAGTTTATGAAACCGGAAGGCCTGGCCGTTGTCAACGGGGACGACCCGCTCCTTTTCGCCCTGGAGCCCGGCGTAAAAAAACGCACCTTCGGCACGGGATCGCATAACCATGTCCGGGCTGAAAACATCAAGGCGTCGGGCCCCCGCGGCATCACCTGCGACATTGTCTTTAACGGTCCGGCCGGTGAAAACGGCCGCGTGGGCGTTCTGATTCCCGCCTTCGGCAGCCATATGGTGCTCGGCGCGCTGCCGGCGGCCCTCATTGGCCGCGAACTGGGCCTGACGGATGACGAGATCCGCCTCGGGCTTCTCAACTACACCACCGTGGGCAGCCGGTCTTGCCTCTTCGACACCGGGTATATCACCATTATTGACGACTGCTATAACGCCAACCCGAATTCCATGTCCGCCGCTATTACTTCTCTATGCTCGCTGGAGGGCCGGAAGGTGGCCATTCTCGGCGACATGCTGGAGCTCGGCCGCGACACCGACGACCTGCACCGGCAGATCGGCGTATTTGCGGCAAACAGCGGCGTTGACTGCCTGATCTGCTGCGGCGCCCGGGCGGAATTCATCTTCAAGGGCCTGATTTCAACCGGCAAGAGCGTCGAAGCCTATCACTTCCCCCTCAAGGACGCGCTGTTTTCAAAGCTGCCGGCCCTCATTAAACAGGGCGACAACGTGCTGGTTAAAGCCTCCCACGGCATGCACTTTGAGGAGATCACGGCGGAACTGAAAAAGCTGCGGTGATATCGACGCCTTGGCCCCTTGCTTCCCTCTTGAGGGAGGTGGCGCAAAGGGCTTGCGCAGCAAGGCCTTGCGCCGGAGGGAGTACCCTCTTGAGGGAGTGTGGCCATGCGTCTTAAAAGCCGCAGCGACTTCGCAGAAGTCGCGTGACGGAGGGGGTTCGTACGGCCCCATCGGGAAGACCCTGTACGGCCTCCCGCTGTAAAAATTACGCAACCCTACGCCCGGAGGCAGCGTATGATCTTACAATACACCGCGAAAGATACGGACAGCGGACGCACGGTATATGCCATTATGCGGCGGGAGCTTCGGATTTCCGCCGCTTTGACGCGCCGCCTCAAGCAGGCCGGCGCGATTTGCGCCGGTGGCGTGCAGGTGTACACTGACCATGCCGTCGCCGCCGGCGAAACCGTTGAAATCAATATTATGGCCGCCGAGCCGCCCAGCGATCTTGTACCGGAGACGGGACCGCTGGATATCCTCTTTGAGGATGCGGGCCTCATCGCCGTCAATAAGCCCGCCGGCGTCCTCACGCACCCGTCCCGCGCCCGGTACACCGGCACCCTGAGCAATTTTGTCGCCGGTTACCTGGCGCAGTCTGCCGGCAGCGGCTACTGCCACGCCGTCAACCGGCTGGACCGGGACACCTCCGGCGTGGCGCTGTTTGCAAAAAACAGCTACATGAAGGCGCTGGCTTCCGAGGCCCTGGCGGCGCCCGACGCCGTCAAGGAATACACCGCCGCCGTTTTCGGCGTTATTAAGCCCCCTGCCGGGACCATCGACCTGCCCATCCGCCGGCTGAAGGAGATGGACATGCGCCGCATCGTCTCGCCGGACGGGCAGCGCGCCGTCACCCATTACAAGACCGAATTGGCGCTTGAGACTGCCGGCGGGGCC
>JAJUHI010000194.1 GCA_029267955.1 Sporobacter termitidis
GATCGCGCAGTACGCCGACGGGATCGGGCCGGATTACCACATGCTGGTGGCGGAAGGTTCAACCCCGGGCCACGTGAAGCTGACGGCGATGGTAAAAGAGGCACACGCCAGCAAGATGCAGGTGCATCCGTATACGGTGCGCGCAGACCAGTTACCGCCGTACGCCACGGACGTGAATCAGCTTTACGAGGTGTTGTATAAGCAGGCGGACGTAGACGGGTTGTTTACGGATTTCCCGGATAAAGCAGTTTCATTCCTGCATAACAAGTAATACAAGGGGCCGTAAGGCCCTTTTTTATTCGGGCAGTAGGCCGGCCAGCCTTAGCTTTTTTTCCCATTCTGGCTCTGGCCCTAGCTGTTCTGCGACCAGGTTGACCAGCGCCTGGATCACCGGCGAGGCGCGACGCGTCTGGCGATACAGGGCCACAATGTTGCCACCATCCGGTTGCCAGCCGGGTAAAATGATATTCAGTTCTCCGCGCAATATCGCATCAGCACCTAAAAATAACGGCATGACCACAATCCCAAGTCCTGCTTTGGCGGCTTCCAGCAGGCTGAAAGCATTATCCGAACGCAGACGATTTCTGACGCGCCAGTTCTGGCGCTGCCCGTTATGCAGTAGCTGCCAGCAACCGCCTGGCGCACGGTGGGTATATAACAGTCCGTCATGCTGCTCCAGCTCAACGGGGTGCACAGGCGTGCCCCGTTGCGCCAGATAGTCCGGGCTCGCGCACAGCCAGGTCAGATTGCGCGCCAGCGTGCGGGCGATGAGCGTAGAGTCCGGGACGAGACCGAGGCGGATGGCGATATCAAAGTCGGGCTGATGCATATTAATCTGCCGATCTTCTGTCGAGATATCGAGAGACAGTCCCGGATGAGCGCCAATAAATCCGGCCAGGATCGTCGACAGATGGGTGGTCATAAAGGTATGCGAGGTGGCGATACGCAGCTCGCCGTGAAGCTCGCTGCGTGAGGGTGCCACGGCTTCTTCCGCCTGTGTGACTTCGTCAAGGATACGCACGCACTCCTGATAAAAAAGCAGACCCGCTTCCGTCAGGCTAAGGCGGGGCCCACGCTCCAGCAAGCTTGCGCCAAGCCGTTTCTCCAGCATCTTGACGCGCTGGCTGACCACCGATTTTGATGTCCCCAGCTTTGCCGCCGCGCCAACAAAGCTTTGCGACTCAACAACCGAAACAAACGTGCTCATCTCCACGAACTTGTTCACACAGGCGCTCCTTTATGGCTTATTCGGTCTACTATGCGCCGTTCAGGGAGCCGGAAAAACGGCTGGCGAGATATTCTGCCGCCATGATCACATCCGGGTTAGTCGCCTGAGAGGGAACGTCCGGGAACAGCGAGGCATCGACGACAAACAGCCCGTTAATGCCGAAGACGTTGCCGCACGCGTCCACGACTGCTGCCGGATCGCTTTCTTTACCCATCGGTGCTGTCGCGCTGAGGTGTAGATTGCTTTTCACCGTCGCACGCTGCTCCTCTGCTATCTGCTGGTCTGTTTTGGCGAGTTTACCGCCTTTAACTGCCGGGACTTCACCAGTAACCAGTGCCTGCAATGGACCTTCCTGCACCAGTGCCCGGGACAACTTCACCGCTTCGACCATCCGTATGACGTCGCGCTCGTCGCCCAGCAGATTGAGATCGATACTGGGGGCGAGCAGCGGATTGCGGCTCGTCAGTGTCAGACGCCCACGGGCACAGGGGCGAGCCACGGTGAAAAAGAGCTGGAAACCCGCCCCGTGTGGAAACAGTCCCGGATCGACGAAGTGGTTATTGCTGATATACAGATCCAGTTCGTCGGCTGCGGCCAGCGAAGATTGCGTCCAGAGCGTTGCACCTATTGGGGGATAGCTGGCATGTTCTGCAGAGGTCGCCAGCATGATCCCGTTCACGGGTTGTTCCTGCAAATTGCGGCCAACGGGGAGATCCTGTTTTAGCGGGATTTCCAGACGGCGTAAATCGTCAGCAGGACCAATGCCGGAGCGTAACAGAATGGCTGGCGTACCGGCCGCACCGGCACAAAGGAACACGCAGTCGGCAGCGATCCGTGTCCCATCCGCAAGCTGTATGCCGTTCACCCGCGAATTGTCTATCAGCGCTTTATCCACAACCGTCATGCCGACAATTGACAGATTCTTGCGCGCCCGAACCTCCGCCGTCAGGTAGACCATGCCAGTGTTTTGCCGGATGCCGTTGACAACATTCAGTGGATAGATGGCGACGCCGTGTTGTTGTTCGCCGTTAATATCGTCAATGGCGGCAAAGCCGTGAGCGCGACAGGCGTGATAAAACGCCTGACTTGCCGGACTGAGTGTCTCCAGCGCAGGTAATCGCACCGGAACGGGGCCGTGGCGGCCATGCCAGCGATCGTCGCCATAGTCGGCATTTTCAAGCCGTTTGAACCACGGTAAAACCTTATCAAACGACCAGTCGCTCAGGCCGCGCTTTACCCAGTGGTCAAAATCGGATTTAGGGGCGCGAACAAACGCGCCTGCGTTGATCGTGGAGCCGCCACCGAGCACTTTGGCCCGCAGATGACCAGAGGTGTGATCGGTTCCCGTCGCCGCGCCGTGTTCCCAGACGTAATCACCGCCGCCAACAGAGTGACTTTGCGTCAGTTCATCCGGCCAGCCATCGGGGGCAAAGACGGGGCCGCCTTCCAGCAGCAATACCTGGCAGTCAGGGTTCTCGCTAAGACGTGCGGCGAGAACCGCACCCGCTGAACCACCGCCTGCGACTATGACGTCGTACGATTGTTTCATTATCCTGGCGCTGTTTTCCGGCTTGATGGATACCATTTTTCCTCTCCTCATGAATATCGTTACGCAGCGCATCAGCCAGTTTTTCTGCCATCATGATGATGGTCGGATTGAGGTTGATGAGCGGGATTTCGGGCAAGATCGATGCGTCGATGACCCGTAAGTCATGCAGACCATAGAGGCACCCGTTTTCATCCACCACGGCATAGGGGTCATCAGGGGGCCCCATCGGTGCGGTGGAGCAGGGGTGCTGGAGGGTGCTAACCCCCTGCGCCAGAGCCTGGCGAATGTCAGATTCATCATCCCCGACCGAGGCTCCCGGGCTGATTTCGTACTCAATGAGCTGGCGCAGCGGCGGCATATCCGCCAGCAGGCGTGCCAGACGAAAACACTCGACCATCCGGCGCATGTCATCTTCTGTCGTCAGGTGATTAAGCGCTATTTCCGGTGCATCGTGAGGGTCACGGCTCTTCAGGCGGATGTAGCCTGTGGAGCTGCAATGCATGAGTTCCAGCCCGAGGGAGAAGGCGACGCCGGTTGGGCTGAGGTCTGCAGGTAACAGATGCGAAGGGGAAATGGCAATGTCCATTTCGCGGGCTGATTTGGCAAAGCTTGAATTCGTCCAGATCTGGGCGGCGACAACCGGATGCTCGTGGCCCTTAAGTTCGGCTTTTCCGGCGAAGTTTATCCAGTAGAAGGCGTGATCCCGCAGACGCTCACCCACCGGGGCTTCTTTCACGACGGGGATCGACAGCGATTCCAGATGGTGGCGTGGGCCGATGCCTGAGCGCAGCAATATCGCGGCGGAACCATAGGCGCCGGCGCTGAGGATTGTCTGGCGGGCAAAGCACTGTTCCCCGTCGGCAAGCTGCACGCCTTTGACCCGGTTCCCCTCAACGATCAGCTTGTCCGTGAGCGCCCCATACACGATGGTCAGGTTCGGGCGCTGGCGCACCTTGCGGGTAAGCCATGCCATTCCGGTATTCATCCGAACGCCGTTAATGATATTCATCGGATTGGGCCCGGCGCCGTTGTTGGCTTCTGGGTGGTTAAAGTCTTCAACCCGCGCAAAACCCAACTGCCACGCCGCTTCCAGGGTGGCCCGCTGAACTGGGGTGATCTCCTCTAACGTCATCTGATGGATCGGAAGTGGACCTTCACGACC
>JAJUHI010000195.1 GCA_029267955.1 Sporobacter termitidis
ACGGTCCGCAACGCCGTCAGCGTGATTATGGACAAACTGGGACTCAAGCGCCGGACACAGCTGGCCATTTTTTATTACAAGCACATGCAGTAGCGACCTGTTGTCGCCGCCCGCAACAGCCCCTAACTCCCCTTTGGCTCCTTTTTGAAAGGAGCTGGCGAGCGAAGCGAGCCTGAGGATTGTGGCGCGTTCGCGCCTGAGGATTGTCTCCGGGCACCTGTGGATTCCCGCCTTCGCGGGAATGACATGCTTTCAGCTCCGTCACGTTTTACCACCGGCCCGCTGGGGTCAGCGAGATCTTTGCAACTGCGCCAGTAGCACGGCGCGTAAAGGAACCTTTGGTTCCTTGGGAAGCCGCGCCCTACTGAAGCGAATTACCTTGTCATTCCCGCGAAGGCGGGAATCCACGTTCCCTTGCCTTCCCCTTGGGGGAGGTGCCCCGAAGGGGCGGAGGGGATTCGCAGACCAGGACGATCGACCACGCAGGGTCGCCCTTACTGCTATTCATCGAGACTTCCATAAGGGCGGCCCTGCGGCCGCCCGTTTTCATGTCTAAAAAAAAGGCCGGTTTTAAGCCGGCCTTGAAATGTTATACACGTCTTTCAGGACTTGACAGGACAAGCGTCCGGTGTCTGCGAAAACCGTTTTTCATTTTTTACGCATAAAATGCGTGGTTGCCGATGGTGGTCTGGTGGGTGCGGTTGGCGGTGATCCAGAAACTCGTCGACTTGGACGGGTTGAGAAAATACAGGCTGTTGCCGGCCGCCGACGCGCCGTCCAGACAGAGCTTGGCGGCGATGACGCTATCGGCGTCGGGCGTGTTGTAGATCGTGCCGTTTTTGGCCGGTTCAAACTGACCGCCCCAGCGGCTGTCGAAGATGACGCCGTAGATGCTGTCGGGGAAATCGGGGCTTTTAACCCTGTTTAATATCACATTCCCCACGGCGATCTTGCCCCGGAGGGATTCGCCGCTGCTCTCCGCGCTGATGATGCGCGACAGCCAGTACACGTCGTCGGCATTGTAATACGTACTGCCGCTTGCTATCGTCCCGCTGCCGCGGGTGACCACGACGGTCCCCGTGGCACCGTTCCAGTCCACCGACGCGCCCAGCGCCTTTGCCAGCGCCCGGACCGGCACCTTTGTCGTGCCGTCGATCAGCTTTACGCCGAGTTCGGCATACAGCAGGCGGCCGTTGGCCTCGATGTAGCTTGCTCCCGGCCGGGCCGTCACCAAGAGGTCGGCCTTGCAGATGACCGCCTGACCGTTTTCCCAGCTGACGGCAGCGTCGGGGCAGACGATATTTGTAAAAGCCCGCAGCGGCACGTAGGAGGTGCCGTCATATAAGGTCACATCCATCGTGACCGGCTTACTGTCGATCTCAACGGAAACGGCCCCGGCGGGCAAAACCGTCGCCGCCGCCAACAGCAGGACAGCGGCAACAGAAATCATGCGCTTTCTCATAACTCTCACTCCTCGCTTGCATACTTCGTTACTTATTGTAACTATTTGTTTCCGTTTTGTAAAGGAGTAAGTTATGGTATACCTGTTTCTGTCACCACTGACCCTGTATTTCCGGATACCGGTGGTCGTCCCAGAAATCGGCCCGGTCAAAATAATCGCTTGCGCCGCCGAAGGTTGTGTCCACATTGACCCAGCGGTCAGTTTTGGCATCGTAAATTTGGTTCCAGGAATGGTCCTCCCACACGGCGCCGTTAAAGCCCTGGCCCGTAATCAGCCGGACCGGGACGTCCACCGTCCGGCACATGGAGACGTACAGGCACGCCATGTCAAAGCAGACGCCGGACCGTTCCTCAAACGCCACAGTCGAGCCGGAGGTCACGGCAAAGGCGTCCACGGCGATGGTTTCCGCCTTCTCCTTGTCGTAGCTGATCCTGGAGCAGATCCAGTCGTACAGTATTTTCGCCTTTTTATAATCGTCCGTCTCGGTGTCCACCAGGTCAATGGCCACATTGTCAATATCGGGGCTGGATCTGACGGCCTCCTCCACCGTGATGCCGTTGATATAAACCCGGATGAGAAGCCGGCGGCCCTCGGGCGAAAGGCAGTTAACCACCCTGTTCATCGTTTTGTCCAGCAGCGGCGGGATGGCCCGGGCGGCTTCAGAGTAAATAATCGGCCGGACGGCGCCGGCCTCCACAAGCCGATAGGCTTTGGAGGCGTTTATATAGCTGCAAAAGGCCGCATTTCCGGACAGGGCGGTGTAAAAGCTCAGTATAAGGCACAGGAGGACAACCATCGCGGCGGCTCTCGGTATCTCCCAGGCCGCGCTGATGAGACGGTGTACAAAGCGGCGTGTCGCCTTCAGCCAGCCGGCCATACGCGCCGACAGCGGCAGGACCAGCAGCTTGGTGACAGGCAGCATGATTAGGTGCAGGATGCCGCCGAACAGGAGCATCAGCACCAGCAAAACCAGCGCGTAGGCCAGAATATCCTGCCTGTCGACGGCTTCCTGCAGCGCGGGGATTTGCCGCAGCGGCGACGCTGCGCCGCCGCTGTCAAAGGCCGTATTCGTAATGATGAAGGACAAACCGGCGGAAATGATAAACGCCGCCCAGCTTAAAATGGAACTGAAAGCGCCGAAGATCCGGGCTTCTGTCAGCGGCCGGAGCATGCCGCTGATCAGCGGTAAAAGAAACAGCAAGATTAAAAGCACCGATATCCAATTGATATGGTCAGACACCATGCTTTTTCGCTCCCGTCCTGCTCGCTGCGTTTATTATTCCTCCTTTTTCCAAGATCAAAACAGCCGGCGGTATTTTGCTTATTTCGCAGTAAATACAGCACGGCCCGACGCTAGAACGTCGGGCCGCAGGCGCTGTCCTTTTGGCGCAGTTACTCGTTTGGACAAATATTTAACGAACGTTTTTATTAATTTTGAAAAACTCTTGTTTTTCAACCCTTTAGGACCTCTGTTGTCAGTACCCGGCAAGCCGTTTCCGCAATTAACCGTGCGCCGCCGGCGTCTGGGTGGATGCCGTCAAACTTAAAATATTCCGGGTGATTTTTTGTCGCGGTGTTGACATCGATAACGCTTAAGGACAGCTCTGCACCCAGCTTAATAATCGCTTCTGTTATCTCGCTCAGCTCATCCTTGCGCAGCTCATGGATGACTTTTGTCGGATTATCTACAGGAAACTGCGTCGGCGGCGTCATCAGGCAGACCACGGGGCGCTTCGGCAGCGCCTGATAATGGGTGATCATCTCCCGGTAATCGGCGATGAAAGGCCCCGCGCCCCGCCAATTACGTTCAAGGGCGTCGTTTGTGCCGAGCATCAGCAGGACGATGTCCGAGTCGAATTCTGTGCTGGCCTTAAAATACGGGTGCTGCCAATAGGGCTTGTCGGCGCTTTTTTGCGCCGCGTGCCCGTTGGCGCCGAAATTGCGGACGGAGTACCGGCTGCCCAGGAGCTTTTGCAACTGCGCCGGATAGCAATTGGCACCTCTCCTCTTGACCAGTGCGCCAAAGGTGATGCTGTCGCCCACGCAGGCGATCCTGACGGTCCCCGATACGGGCGGCGGAACGCGCGGGACATAGTTCCCGGCAGAATATAAGAGCAGCTGCGCCGCAGCCGCCATAAGAATCAGTAGCACGAGGCCGATGTAATATAGAGCTGTCATAACTTACTCTTTCTTTCACGCTGAAACGATGAATTGACGCGCAGCCTGCGCTATTTGTATGGTAAAAGTATTTACATTATATTATTTAAGATTATGGGATGCGCGCGTGTCTGTCAAGCCGGGTGTTGCTCGGTATTCTCGCTGTCCATCACAGCGAGGGATGATTATCGGTATGTAAATCAATTTTTTGAATTTATGTCTCCCCTATTTACGATTAACATAATTTTTGTTATAATTGCATAAAGTGTCGCTGCTCCATGTGATGTTGTCCAGGCGGCGGCCATACCGCTTCGAAAGG
>JAJUHI010000196.1 GCA_029267955.1 Sporobacter termitidis
ATACCACAAAGTGGCAAGCGGCCGCGCGATTTTTGAAATTTCCGGTCGGGCTACGCCCTCCCTCCAATTTCAAAAATCTATCTTCAACAGCTAACTCTTGCATCGACATTATATACGAGGGCGGGGGCTTGCCCCCGCCGCCGCCAGAAGACTTCTACGTGCCGGAAGATACGGCGGGAGTCACGGCTCGCTTTGCGAGACGTTGACCCCTCCCTACGGTTAAATCGGGTATGCATATGAAAGGAATGCGAACATGAACAGTGACAACATCAAGGAGGGCGTCGGGCGCGCCCCGCACCGCTCCCTTATGAAGGCCACCGGCCTGACCGGCGAGCAGATCAAAAAGCCGCTCATCGGCATCGTCAACTCCTTCAACGAGATCGTCCCGGGCCATATCCACCTCCAGACGATTGCCCGGGCCGTCAAGGACGGGGTGCTGGCCGCCGGCGGCACGCCGCTGGAGTTTAACACCATCGGCATCTGCGACGGCATCGCCATGGGCCACGAGGGCATGAAGTATTCCCTGGCCTCCCGCGAGCTCATCGCCGACACTGTGGAGTGCATGGTCCGGGCCCACTGCTTTGACGCGCTGGTGTTCATCCCCAGCTGCGACAAAATCGTCCCCGGCATGCTCATGGCGGCCGCGCGGCTGAACCTCCCCGCCATCTTTGTCTCCGGCGGGCCCATGCTCTCCATTTGCGACCCCCAGGGCGCGCCCATGGACCTCAACAGCGTGTTTGAGGCCGTCGGCAGCTACAACGTGGGCAAGATGAGCGACGAGCAGCTGCTGTATTACGAAGACAACGCCTGTCCCGGCTGCGGCTCCTGCGCCGGCATGTTCACCGCCAACTCCATGAACTGCCTGTGCGAGGCCATCGGCATCGCCCTGCCCGGCAACGGGTCCATCCCCGCCGTGTACGCGGCCCGGATTCGGCTTGCCAAGCTGGCCGGGGCGAAGATCATGGAGCTTCTGGACAAAAATATCCGGGCGCTGGATATTTTAAGCGAAAAGGCCTTCCGCAACGCGCTGACCGTGGATATGGCTTTAGGCTGCTCCACCAACACGATTTTGCACCTGGCCGCCATCGCCAACGAAGCGGGCTTAGAGTTTAACCTCCCGATGATCAACGAGCTCAGCCAGCGGACGCCCAACCTCTGCAAGCTGGCCCCCGCGGGGACGCACCACCTGCAGGACCTCCACGCCGCGGGCGGCGTCCAGGCCGTCATGGCCGAGCTGAATAAGAAGGGCTTTTTGGATACCTCCGTCATCACCGCCACCGGTAAAACCCTCGCGGAAAACCTGCAGGGCGTTAAAAACCTGGACACCACCGTCATCCGGGATATCGACAATCCCTATTCGCCCACCGGCGGCATCGCCATCCTCTTCGGCTCCCTGGCCCCCGACGGCGCGGTGGTCAAGCGCAGCGCCGTAGCGCCCGACATGCTGGTGCACAAGGGCCCGGCCCGGGTGTTTGACAGCGAGGATGAGGCGCGGGAGGCCATCTTTGGCGGCAAGATCAAGCCCGGCGACGTGGTGGTCATCCGGTACGAAGGCCCCGCCGGCGGCCCCGGCATGCGGGAGATGCTCTCCCCCACCTCGGCCATCGCGGGCATGGGGTTGGACAAATCGGTGGCCCTTGTTACCGACGGCCGGTTTTCCGGCGCCACCCGGGGCGCGGCCATCGGCCACATCTCGCCGGAAGCCCAGAGCGGCGGCAACATCGCCTATGTCAAGGAGGGCGACATCATCTCCATCAACATCCCGGAATACAAGCTGGATCTGGAGATCACCGCCGAAGAGCTGGAAAACCGGAAAAAGACCATGCAGATAAAGCCCAAAAAGCAGTTCGGCGGCTACATCGGGCGCTACATGCGCTATGTCTCCTCCGCCGAAAAAGGCGCCGTGGTGAAGTAGATATATTTTACCGTAGGGGCGGCCCTGCGTGGCCGCCCGCCGTAGGGCGCGACGACCTCGGCGCGCCGCCCTTAGGCTCCTTTGGAAAGGAGCTGGCGCGAAGCGCCTGAGGATTGCCGACCCGGCGCCCGTGGATTCCCGCCTTCGCGGGAATGACATGCTTTCAGTTCCGTCATGTTTTACCACCAGCCCGCTGAGGTCAGCGGGCCCTACGAGGGGCCGCTCTGCGTGTCCACCCGTCGTAGGGTGCGGCTTCCCAAGGAACCTACGGTTCCTTTGCGCGCCGCCTGTAACTCCCTCCGGCGCAAGGCCTTGCTGCGCAAGCCCTTTGCGCCACCTCCCTCAATGAGGGAGGCTGGGACTTTACGATAATTTAACATTTACCGTCCAAAGATGCGCCGTGAGCGTATAGCGCGAACGTCGCATATGCCGCAGAACATGCGGCACATCTAGAGAAAGGAGGATGCTTTAAAATGGAACAGACAATTCGATTTTTTGACACCACGCTGCGCGACGGCGAACAGTCTCCCGGCTGCAGCATGGATTTAAGCGAAAAACTGGAGGTGGCGCGCTGCCTTGAAAGGCTGAAAATTGACGTCATAGAAGCGGGCTTTGCCATCTCCTCCCCCGGCGATTTCGAGTCGGTCAGCCGGATCGCAAAAGAAATCAAGGATTGTACGATCGCCTCCCTGGCGCGGGCAAACGAGGCGGATATCGACGCGGCGTACAACGCGGTCAAGCACGCCAATTCCCCGCTCATCCACACGTTTATTTCCACCTCCCCCGTCCACATGCACTACAAGCTGAAAATGACGCCGGAGCAGGTACTGGAAAAGACGGCGGCCATGGTGGCCTACGCGGCGAAAAAGTGCCCGGCGGTCGAGTTTTCCGCCGAGGACGCCACCCGCAGCGACTGGGACTTTCTGGTCAAGGTCTTTGAAATGGCGATTAATAGCGGCGCCACTGTCATCAACGTTCCGGATACCGTCGGCTATACGACGCCCGGGGAGTACGCGCAGCTTATTAATTATCTGAAAACGAACATCAAAAACATCGACAAGGCGATCATCTCCGTCCACTGCCACAACGACCTGGGCATGGCGGTGGCCAACTCCCTGTCCGCCATTGGCGCGGGGGCAACGCAGATCGAATGCACCATCAACGGCCTGGGCGAACGGGCGGGCAACGCGGCGCTGGAGGAGGTCGTTATGGCGCTCAACACCCGCAAGGACTATTTTAAAGCATCCACCCGTATCGACACGACCCAGATTTACCGTACCAGCAAGCTGGTCTACAGCATTATCGGCATGCCGGCCCCCATCAACAAGGCCATTGTCGGCGCCAACGCCTTTGCCCACGAGTCCGGCATCCACCAGCACGGCGTCCTCTCCGAGCGGACGACCTACGAGATCATGTCGCCGGAATCCATCGGCCTGAGCAAAAGCAAGCTGGTGCTGGGCAAGCACAGCGGCCGCCACGCCTTTGCCGACCGGCTCAAAAGCATGGGCTACACGCTGTCCGATGAGGACATCAACAAGTATTTTGAAGAGTTTAAAAAGCTGGCCGACAGAAAGAAAACCGTCAGCGACGACGATATTGAAGCGCTCATCACCAGCGAGCTTACCTCGCGGGAAAGCGTATACAAGCTCTCCCGCTTTGACGTGTTCACCAACGCCTCCCGGGGCACCTGCGTGCTCACGCTGGAGTCCGGCGGCGAGCTCCTTGAGGACGTGGCGCTGGGAGACGGCCCCATCGACGCCGCCTTCAACGCCATCGACAAACTGGTTGACGCCCCGCCCCACAGCCTGGAGGATTACGCCATCCACTCCGTGACGGAGGGCAAGGACGCTCTGGGCGAGGTGGTTGTCAAAATCAAGACCGGCGATAAGATCGTCACCGGCCGGGGCCTGTCGACGAATATCATAGAATCGAGTATTCTCGCCTACTTAAACGGCGTTAACAAGATACTTGAAA
>JAJUHI010000197.1 GCA_029267955.1 Sporobacter termitidis
ACAGGCCGCGTCGGTAAACTGGCATGCATCATTTCACCTCCTGTGGCAAACACTGTCCGGGAGGTGATTATTTTGGCCGACAATACAATTCAAACGGAAGAGAAAAAGGAAAGCGCCATCGGACAGGAGCAGGCGGCCGACGGGTATCAGAAGACCCAGATCAGCGATATGGGCTCCGCCACGGCAAAAACAGGGAAGGGCGTCATCCACTGCCTGACGATCGTGGGGCAGATTGAGGGCCATCAGATTCTGCCGCAGGAGACGAAGAGCACAAAATACGAGCATGTGATGCCGCAGCTGGCCGCCATTGAGGAATCCGATGAAATTGACGCGCTGCTGGTTCTGCTGAACACGGTGGGCGGCGATATTGAGGCCGGGCTTGGCATCGCCGAGCTGATCGCCAGCATGGAAAAGCCTACCGCCTCCCTGGTGCTGGGCGGCGGCCATTCCATCGGCGTGCCCCTGGCGGTGGCGGCCAAACGCTCCTTTATCGCGCCGTCGGCGGCCATGACCATTCACCCCGTACGGCTGACGGGCGTGGTGATCGGCGCGCCGCAGACCTTTAACTACTTCGGCAGGATACAGGAGCGCATCGTCCAGTTTGTCACGAAAAACTCCAATATAAAACGGGAAAAGTTTGTGGAGTTGATGCTCAACACCGGGGAGCTGGCCTCCGACGTGGGCACGGTCATGTACGGCGAGGAGGCCGTGAAAACCGGCCTGATTGATGAGCTCGGCGGCCTGTCCGACGCCTTGAGATGGCTCCACGGGGAGATTGCCAGGGGCCGCCGGGAAAAGGAGAACCGGCCGGAGGTGCAGCCCGGCGCCTGAAAAGCCAAGCCGACCTCGGCTTCCGACCCCGGCTTCCGCCGGCCCCCGGGCCTGCCGCCGCATGTCCGAAAATACTGGAAATCCCTGATATAATGTGATATTATATAATAAGTTTTTCACATGGGTTCAATCGACGATGCGTTTTCCGAAGCGCGTATACAGAGAAAGACGGCTGGACGGTGGGTGCCAGGCGTCCATGTTGGAGGGATGGGCATGTCGGTCCTCATGGCCATACTGTTGGGGTTTATTCAGGGCGTCACGGTATTTATGCCGATTTCATATTCCGGCCACCAGGCCATTTTGCAAAACTTGATTCATTTGGAGATGCCGGAGAGGGGACTCGGCGTTTTTGACCTGCTGATGAACATCAGCGCCGTTGTCTCCATTCTTATGGCCTACCGGCGGGAGCTTGTGGCCATGCTGGAGGAGGGGGCGGCGTTTCTGCAGGGCAAGGCGCCGGAAAACCCTACCAGCGAAGGCCGCCTGTCGCCCCAGGTCCGCGTCATCTACTTTATCATCATCGCAACCCTGCCGCTGATTTTGTCCGCGCCCATCAGCAGCCGGATTGATATGCTGCTTAAAAATACAATCTTTGTGGGCGCCGCGATGATTGCCATGGGGTTCATGCTTTTCGCCACGGACCGGTTTATGAAATTCGGGAAGAAAAACGAAAAATCCATGTCCGTCAAGGACGCGCTGATTATCGGCCTCGCGCAGGCCTTTTCGGTGATTCCCGGCCTTTCCCGGGTGGGCACGGCCGTGTGCGTGGGCCTGTCCCGGGGGCTGGGCAAGGATTTTGCCGTGCGGTTTGCCATTTTCCTCTCGCTACCGTCCGTTATCATTTCGATCCTCGTCTCCTTTTTCGCCGCGTTTAAAACCGGCATGGACTGGACCTCGTTTTTCTCCTATCTCCTCGGCTTTGTTGTCTCCATCGTGACCGGCTATCTGTCTCTTCAGATGCTGCGTCTGCTGACCAGACGGCGGCGCCTGCGCTATTTCAGTTATTATCTGTGGCTGGCCGGTGTCCTGACGATTGTTTTTTCACTGATCTTTTAGCTGTTGAGGTGTCACGCTAATGGCAAGTTCAAGCACGAAACGGAAAAGCACCGCCGCCTCGAAGTCCGCGCGCAGCGCGGCCGCCAAGCAGGCGCAGGCGGCCAGGCAGGCGCGGCGGTCCAACAGGCGGCAGGCGCTGGCCGTCGTTTTTCTCCTGCTGGGCGTTTTCTCCGTCATCAGCTATTTCGGTGCTACCGGCGCGTTTATCGACCTGTTTTCAGCACTCGTCAAGGGCCTGTTCGGCTGGGGCTTTTACGCCGTGCCGCCGGTTTTCTTAATGGTGGCGGCCATTTTCGCCTTCCACCGGAACAGGCCCGTCCGCTTCCGCGTTGTCTGCGCGCTGCTGCTGCCGGCCATGACGGGCGCGCTGGCGCACCTGTTTTCCGGCGGTGTATCGGTGGTCGAAAAGATCAGCCCGCTGAAGGATTTGTGGCAAAACGGCCTGCTGCTTAAAAGCGGCGGCGCGGTGGGCGGCTTTCTGTCGGAGCTGTGTACATACCTGTTCAGCAAGGTGGGCGCCGCCATTGTCCTCGTCTGCATCGCGGTTTTTTTATTGCTGGCCGCCCTCAACCGGACGGTTTCCGGCGTGGTGGACGCCGTGCGCCGCCGTGCCAAACAGGTTATGGAAGAGCCGCCCTATTATGAAGAACCCGCGCCCGTTCCGCCGCTGCCCGAGAAGAAGAGAAGCCGCGGCAGAGCCATCGATATCCCGCTGGACGACGGCCCGGCCCCGGCAAATCCCGTTGAGCCTTTGAAAGCCAAAAAGAACGAGCCGCTGTATGACGCGAGCCCCGGCGTCCGCACGCCGGACGAGCTGCTGGAGACGCCGCCGGCCGGCGGCAGGCACAGCGGCATCGATATCCCGCTGGATATACCTTTCATGGAAAAAAGCGCGGACAAGCCCGCCGGACCGGCAAAGGCGGACGCGCCCAAACCGTCCGAGCCTGCCGCAAAACCGGCGGAGCCCGCCGGGAAGAAGCCCCAGACCGACGCGGCGGAGGCCGGGAAGGCGGACGCCTTCAAGGCGCCGGAAACGACGCCGGATGACGGCGGCGGCAAACCGGCCTACGTCTTTCCGCCCGTCGAGCTTCTGGCGGCCGGGTCGCCCGCGGGGCGCACGGACGGCGCGGAGGAGGTCCGGCTCAATATTGAGCGCCTGACGGCCGCGTTTAAAAGCTTCGGCGTCAAGGTGCGCATTTCCAGCTATACGAGAGGCCCCACGGTCACAAGATACGAAGCGGAGTTGGAGGCCGGCGTAAAGCTTTCAAGCCTCACGAACCTGTCCGACGATATCGCCCTGTCCTTAGGCGCCAGCGGCGTGCGCATCGCCGCCATGCCGGGCAAGATTTCCACCGTGGGCATCGAGGTCCCGAACAAAATCATCAGCAAGGTGCACCTGCGCGACATCATCGACTCGCAGGAATTTAAAAGCGCCACGTCCCGCCTGACCTTCGCAATCGGCAAGAACATCGGCGGCGAGGCCGTGGTGGGCGATATCGCAAAGCTGCCCCACATGCTGGTGGCCGGCACCACCGGCTCGGGCAAATCCGTCTGTCTCAACTCGCTCATCCTGAGCATTCTGTATAAGGCGACGCCGGAGGAAGTCCGCTTCATCATGGTTGACCCGAAGATGGTGGAGTTCCGGGTGTACAACGGGATTCCGCACCTGCTCGTGCCGGTGGTGACGGACGTCAAAAAGGCCTCCGGCGCCCTCCAGTGGGCCGTTTTTGAGATGGAAAAACGCTACAGGATGCTGGCGGACGCCAATGTCCGCGACCTTGCCAGCTATAACAAGCTGATGAAAAAGACAGAGGGCGGCCAGACGCTGCCCCAGATCGTCATCATTATCGACGAGCTGGCGGACCTGATGATGATGGCCAAAAACGAGGTGGAGGAATCCGTCATCCGCATCGCCCAGAAGGGCCGGGCCTCCGGCATCCACCTGATTCTGGCCACCCAGAGCCCCAGGGCCGACGTG
>JAJUHI010000198.1 GCA_029267955.1 Sporobacter termitidis
CTGGTTGTAACGGCGTTTGGGCTGATACTCCTCAACGCGGTTCTGCTGGTCAACAAGTTCGATTTCCGACGGCTGCTGCCCGCTTTGACGCTGCCGGTTCCCAATTACCTGTTTGGCGCGCATATCGTCACCATGCTGCCCTTTTGCGAAATATTTTCCTTTATGATGTTTGCGCCCTATCTCTCCAAGCCGGAGAAGATCGGCCGGGCATTAAGAGACGGCCTTTTGATCGGGGCCGGGCTGCTGATGTTTATCGTCCTGCGCGATCTCGCTGTACTGGGCGAGCTGGCAGCCGACATAACGCAGCCGACCTTTGCCACCATACAGATGATCGATATCGGCGGTATCCTGACGCGGCTGGAGGTCATCTACGCCAACATCTTGATGATTCTGTTCTTTTTAAAGGTCGGCGTTGTCTATTACGCTTCGGTTTCCTGCATCCGCGGCATATTCGGCGCGGCGGCATATCAGCCGTTTATCCATATTGTCGGCGCCCTGATCGTCCTCTATGCCGGCGCCAGCTTCCCGGCGGTGCATGAGCATGTGCATTGGAACCGGACGGCCGCCGCCACCTACTCGTCCTTTTTCCTTTTTGTGCTTCCAGCGTTGACATTGATCGTCGCGGCGGCGCGCGGCGGAAAACGCGCCCCTCAAACCAACCCGGAGGTATGAGCATGCAGAATGTCTACTGGAACAAGTCGATATCCTCCAAGCAGCTGATGTATGCGGCGTCCGTTTTTATCATCGCCTCAAACTTCCTGACGAACAGTCTTTACGAGCATACGAAAAACCAGTCCTGGATCGCCGTCGTGCTGGGGACGGTCCTGTCCGCCGTGATCATCTCCGGTTACGGCCGGCTTGCCAAAAGCCATGAAGGGCAGGGCCTGTATGAAATCAGCGAAACCGTTTTCGGGAAAATCGGCGGCAAAGTGGTCAACGGCCTGTACGTTTTCTTTTTCCTGACGCTGACGGTTTTCAATACGCGCACCCTGGGCGAATTTGTGGCGTCCTATGTGCTGCCGACGACGCCGGTGAACATCACATATTCCTTTTTCATGCTCGTCCTCGTCTATGCCGTTAAAAAAGGCGCGGACAAGCTGACGCGGTACGGGCCGTTCGTCTTTTTTATATATTTTTCCCTGCTGGTGCTCCTGACGGCGATGCTCATACCGAACCTGCGCCTTGAGAACCTGCTGCCGGTTTTTACGATACCCATCAAAAACCAGCTGCTGGGCGCGCATCTTGTCGCCATGCTGCCCTTTTGCGAAATTTTCGCCTTCATGACAATGGCGCAGCATATGCAGAAGTCCGCCATGGCGGGGGTGGCGCTCCGGCGGGGCCTGTACATCGGCGCGGTCGTTATCTTATGGCTCGTCACAAGGGATATTGCCGTTATGGGGGATTATGTGCTGTATACCTCAAGCCCCACCTTTAACACCATCCGCATGATCGACGTGGGAGACCTTTTTACGCGGGTGGAGATTATCAACGCCGTGCTGCAGATCATTCTGCTGTTTTTCAAGGTGAGCATCCTCCTGTACGCAACGGTCACGGGGATATCCAAGCTGTTCAATATCGAACAGCACGGCATCTTTGGCCTTGTCACCGGCGTTTTGGTCATTGTCTGCGCCAACTTTTTCTTCGAGTCCACCTATGAGCATGCGGCCTGGTATACCGCCGGGGGGACCTACGCCACCTTCTTTTTGTTCATCTTACCGCTTGCCACGCTCATCGTATCCATGCTGCGCAAAAAGGGCGGGACCCGGAACGCGCCGGGGCAGAACAAACGGCACAACTTGCCGGGGCACAACTTGCCGGAGCAAAATATGCCGCGCCAGAGTTAATGCGGGATTGGAGGCTTTTTTGTGATCGTACTCGTTGTTTTCATATTCGCGCTGCTGGCCCTCTCGGATTTCCCAAAGCTTATCAAGGATAAAAAATGGTACGAGGTGACGGTTTTGGCCGGTTTTTACGTGTTTGTGCTGACGCTGGCCGTGCTTCAGGCCGGGGGCGTGCCGCTGCCCAGCCCCGTGAAGGGGATACAGCATCTGATCGTCGAAGTCCTCCACCTGGGGTATCCGGAAAAATGGTGACGCGGCAGCCGCTTAAGGCAGAGGTTTACAATAAAGACATTTTATAGTATAGTGGCAAATACAAAATCATTTTGACATGTCAAAATTCCGGGATACCCGTCGCCGCCGGAGGTGGTTTGATGACGTATTATGATGTTTTGGGGATTAAAAGCACAGCGACCGATGAGGAGATAAAAATGGCGTACCGCCGGATGATCATTGCCTTCCACCCGGATAATTACAAGGGGGACAAGGATTTTGCCACGAAAAAGACCCAGGAGCTCATCCGTGCCTACAAGGTGCTTTCCAATCCGCAGAAAAGAAGGGAATATGACGCGGCACTTGCGCCGCAAGCTTCCGGCGGATATAACGGGCGGGCGCCGGCCGGCGCCCCGGCGCGAAAATCGCCCCAAAAGCGCCGTGGGAATAAACGGAGAGAGGACAAAACCGCATACCGCCCGGCGTCCGGGACAACCTGGGGAAAGATGTTCGTTGTGGCCGCCGTCCTGACGTTTTTAATGGTCAGCGCCTTTATTACCATAAATATCATTTTGAGAACTATAAAATAAGTGGCTGCCGGCAGCCCGGAAAATACATAAAAAAGCAAAACCCGGCTGAAATGAGCCGGGTTCAGACTTTTCCGGAAACAGGAGAGACAACGCCTTTCGGGCCGGGAATAGTGGAGCAGGGGACGCCGGTCCCCTGGGTTACAAAATAAGTGTCGGGTAACGCCCCCGGCATTCAGCCCTGCTTTTTATTTTCCGGGTCGGCGGCGGCGTCAGCTTTTTTGCTGTTTTCAGTATTCCTGTTGTTTTCAGCCTTCGGGCTGTTTTCAGCTTTTTTGCTGTCGTAAAAGCTCTTTGCGACCACCAGCAGGATCGGCAGCACGAAAATACCGATAAAGCCGAAAATCTGAAGCCCCAGGTACATGCTGATCAGCATGGCCAGCGGATGCACGCCGATCTGCCCGCCGACGATTTTCGGCTCAAGTATATTGCGGACGACGAGGATCACTATGTAAATAATGGCAAGGCCGGTGGCAAAGCCGTAATTGCCCTTGACAAGCTCGATGACCGCCCAGGGAATGATGACACTGCCCGTCCCCAGTACCGGCAGCAGATCGATCAGGGCCACCAGCGCCGCCAGGGCCATGGCGTTATCCAAACCCAGTATAAAAAAGCCGATGGCCAGCTCAATAAAGGTGACCGACATCAATATGGCGTAGGATTTGACGTATTTTACGCCGAGAACGCCGGCCATGGCGCGCAGGCGGTGCAGGATGGCCATGGCCCTGTCGGGCAGAAGGTCTTCCACATAACCGGCGATTTTGGAAAAGTCCATGGTAAAAAAGAAGGAAGAAATGATGGTAAACAGCGCCGCCAGCAGGAAGCCGGGCACGGAAGACACCGTGACCGACAGCGCCACTATGGCGGTGGAGGAGGCGGAAGTCACCAGAGATCCGGCCGACTGGGATAAGGACGCGGTCATGCTGTCGATATACTGGGCCGTCTCCGGGTCAAGCTCGGCGGTCAGTTCCCGAATCTTGGCGATGGTCGTGTTAATCAGCGGCTCGATGGACTCCTTATAGATCGTGGGCAAGCTGGCAAAGCCCTCTTTTAAAAGCAATACCAGCTTGATGCCGACGAGGGTTAACAACACCCCGAAAACGGCGTAAAACAGCAGAATGATGATCGGGGCAACCACCTTGTTCGGGATGCGGGTCCTGGCTGATATAAAGCC
>JAJUHI010000199.1 GCA_029267955.1 Sporobacter termitidis
CCAGGCTCTCTGTGTCTACTATTTCCACTACGCCCCGGTCCATTTTCCCTCGTGTCAGCATTGTTCATCACCATTTACATTTTACCGCATATACGCGAAAAAGCCCAGCTTTTGCTGGACTTTTTCGACAAGCTGAAACCGCCTGCTTACGCAGGCGGTTTTGCTATCACTGATTATCAGACGGTGTCGGCGGCGGCTAATTTCTCCCAGAGGCTTAATAGCGTCCTGGCGAAGTTGACGCACCCGTATCCCGTATGCTCGTCCCATCCGGCCGGCCCCAGGTCGGTGGCGTTCTCCGTCATCAGGGCCTTGAGCGCGTCGGGCGTCAGGGTGTTGTCCATGCTGAGGGCCAGAACGGCCAGGGCGGAGACGAAGGGCGCGGCGTAGGAGGTTCCGGTGGCATTGGCATACGTGGATTTGCCGTTATTGAACATGGTGCTTGCAACGCCGGTGCCGACGGCGACGAGATCCACCTGGTCGCCGTAGCAGGAGTAGTCGGCATAGTCCAGCGAGGCGGTGACAGCGCCCACCGCGATGGCGTTTTCACAGGCGGCCGGATACTCCACGGCGCCGCCCGTATTGCCGGTGGACGCGATGACCACAACGCCGGCGGCATGGGCGGCGTTGACGGCGTCCTCAACCTCCCGGGAATAGACGGTGGTGCCGCAGCTGAGGTTGATCACGTCCGCGCCGCAGGTGACGGCGTATTTGATGCCCTCCGCGATGTCGCCGGCGTTTCCCTTGCCCTGGGAGTTGAGGACTTTGACCGGCAATATCATGCAGGTGCTCACCCCGGCAATGCCTCTGGCGTTGTTGGTGTTGGCGGCAATGATGCCGGCCACGATCGTACCATGGCCGTAATCGTCCGAAGGGTCGCTGTCCTCATTGACAAAATCGTACCCGTTTTTTAGCAGCCTGCCCACAAGATCCGGGTGGTTTAAGTCGACGCCGCTGTCCAGCACCGCCACTGTCAGGGACGTGTCGCCCGTTGCCAGCTCCCATGCGTCGGGGATGGCCATCACCTCATAAATCTTTGCCTGATATGTAGCGTACAGGGAATCATTCGGCGTTAGGTGCGCGGTGACAACAGGGCCGCCATCAAACTTGCCCCATGAAACAGCGGTGAGAAGCGTCAGGAAGACAAGGCCGGCGCTTCTGATAATTCTCTTGGTAAACATAAAATCTCCTTTACCGGGCGTGACGCAGCAAAGGAGACTGTAAAAACATACAAACGTGCATTGTCGTATGTTTTGCAACTGGCTGGCATGGAAGCGGCGGTGTCTGTGCCGGCATCTTTAGCCCCTTTAGCTTTGCGTCGCCATTTTTCAATGGTTTTGCCTAATATGAAGTTTGATTTGTTGCGGGGAGAAGCGCGAGCAGAAAGACGGCAGCCCGTAAAAAAATCTCCTTTTGCGGCGCGACGCGGCAAAGGAGATCGTTGGAAAACATAAGTTTCTTATGTTTGCAACTGGCTGGCATGGAAACGGCGGTATCGACGCCGGCATCTTTAGCCCCTCTAGCTTTGCGTCGCCATTTTTCAATGACTTTGCCCAATATGAAATTGTGCTGCCAGTTTCTGCTATCCACTACTTTTATCGTTAAAAATCAAACGCAGTTTAGGAATAATATGTAAACAATTAGAAAATGTATATAACTTCCAAAATCGAGGCTTTGATTTGATGAAAAAAGTATAAATTTTCACGATGTTTCAAAAGAGCGGCTTTGGAACGCAGGAGGCAGTTGACAATACATGGAAACCGGGTTAAAATGCAGCATATACCTTTTATTGCAAAATTAAGTATAAACTGACAGGGGGCTTTCTCGGAAGGAATGAAAGATACAGCAGAGATAGATATCAGGCAGCTCTTCAGAGCGCTTATAAAGAGATGGCGCTTACTGGTTGGGCTGTCCGTATTGCTGGCTTTGATTGGTTACGGCTGTGCGGTCCTTACATACGTGCCCCGTTATACGTCCGCGGCGACGTTTGTTGTCAGCAATAAGAGCCAATCCTCCGGCGGCCTGGATCAGATAACCTCGGCGGATTTATCCGCGGCGTCTGTTCTGGCCAACACCTTTAAATATATCCTGCTCAGCGACGAGACCATGCGGGAGACCATTGAGGAATACAACCTGCCTTACAGTATCGAGGCGCTCCGGCGGAATGTCACCGTAACACCGATTACCGGCACAAACATTTTAAAAATGAGCGTCACCACCACAGACGCGCAATGGTCGTACAATATCGCCCAAAAGATCATCGACAAGTATCCGGCGGTACTGAAACGGACATTAAAAACGGCCAGCCTGGAAGTGCTCGATTCGCCCATGATCGCCGCCGCGCCGGACGGCAACAATGACAAATTCAATTATACCGCCGTCGGTTTCCTGATCGGCGCGGCCGCCTCGGTGCTGTATGCCTTCATCCGGGAATACTACAACAATAAAATAAAAACAAGCGCCGATATCACCGGCGTTCTGGGCGCCAGGGTCGTCGTCTCGATACCGCAGGTCGACAAGAAAAAGAAGAAGGGGATTAAGCTTGAAGCCCTTCTCATGACCAACAGGCATGTGGGGTTTTCCTTTGTTGAAAACTATAAGGCGCTGCGGATCAAGATAGAGAATATGGCCCGCAAAGACGGCTTAAAATCCTTTGTGGTCACAAGCACGCTGGAAAACGAAGGCAAAACGACGGTGGCCGTCAACCTGGCGATTGCGCTTTCACAAAACGGGAAATCCGTCCTGCTGGTCGACGCCGATTTGAGAAAGCCGTCCGTTTTGAAAATCCTTTCCTTATCCGCGCTGCAGGACGGCCTGATGCTCAACGACGTGCTCTCGGGCAAGATTCCGGTGGAGCACGCCATTATCAAGACGGACCGGTACGGCTTTGATATCCTGCCCTGCACGCCGTCCAGCGGTAATTCCACGGAGCTTTTATCGTCCGCGAAGATGAAGGAGATCGTGGAAGCGGCCTGTGAGAAATACGATTTCGTCATTCTCGATACGGCGCCTTCCGCTCTGGTGGCCGATTCCATGATCATGACCGCCTATGCCGACGCCGTCATGATGGTGGTTCGCCAGGACTTCGCCCCGGCGGCAGAGATAGCCAGGGAGATGCAAAATCTTTCTGAAAATAACGCAAAGTTTATCGGCTGTGTCTTTAACATCGTTGACTTTTCAGAAGAAGGTTACCGCGGCAGATACGACCGGTACGGCAGAAAGTACGGCCAATATGCCGCGGCGTATGGTGAAGAAAGCAGACAGAATGAGATGGTGCGATGACGGATATTCATTGTCACATTCTGTATGGCATTGACGACGGCCCGGCGGCTGTCGGGGAGGCCATGGACCTACTCCGGATGGCGGAGGATAACGGTATTGACCATGTTGTCGCAACGCCCCATCTACTCCGGATGGAGGCGACCGAGGACTTTATAAGCGCCCGGGATGAAAAGCTCCGGGAGCTGTCCAATCTGGCGGCGGAAAACCGCATCAATGTCCGGCTGTATCCCGGCGCGGAGGTCTATATGAGCGACGAGGCTTTATTGTCGCCGGACCTCCTTAGAAGGCTGACTCTCAACAACAGCAGATACCTGTTAATCGAATTTCATGACGGGGCCTTGGATGAAAAAAGGTTTTTGGCATCTATCCGGGAGCTGGTCGGACAGGGGCTCACCCCCGTCGTGGCGCATCCGGAACGGTACCGGCTGTTTCAAACCAACCGGCGGCCCCTGCATGAAGCCATGCAAGCCGGCGCGCTCTTTCAGGTGAACGCGGACGCTCTTTGCGGCTTTGCCGCCCGAGGGGAGGCAAAG
>JAJUHI010000200.1 GCA_029267955.1 Sporobacter termitidis
ACGCGGGCCGAAGAGAAACTCCGCGCACCGGGCGCCGTAGAGCGCCCAGCCGAACACCGTGGCCAGGGCAAACAGAGTCATGCCGGCGGCAATGATGACGCCGGCGGCCCGGTCCCCGAACACGGTGGCAAAGGCCGAGATGTTCATTGTAATCGAGCCGGCCGTTCCGTAAGGGACCTGGATGCCGCTCATCAGGAGCGTCAGGGCCGTGATGGTGCAGATGACGATAGAGTCAATAAACACCTCCATAATGCCGTACAGCCCCTGGCGGACGGGGTTTGTCTCGCTGGTGGCGGCGTGGGCGATGGGCGCCGAGCCGAGCCCGGCCTCGTTTGAAAAGACGCCGCGGCGCACGCCCCAGCTGACGGCGGATTTCATGGAGATGCCGACAGCGCCTCCGGCGCAGGACGCCGGCGAAAACGCCTCGCGAAAAATCCGGGCCAGCACGGCGCCCAGGCTGCCGATGTTGGCGGCGATTACAACCAAAGACGCGATGATGTACATGGCCGCCATGAACGGTACGATCACCTCGGTCACCCTGCCGATACGCTTCACGCCGCCGAACAGCGTCAGCGCCGTCAAGGCCGCCACAACAAGCCCGATGACAAGCCCGATTCGGCTATCCAGCCGGGCCGCCTGCGGGAAAAACGCATGGAGGGCCGTTTTGATGGAGGCGGCCATGTTCCCCACCTGGACGGCGTTGCCGACGCCGCAGGCCGCAACCGCGCCGCACACGCTGAAAACGGCGGCAAGGGCCTTAAACCGCCCGCCAAGGCCGTTTTTAATATAGTACATCGGCCCGCCGACCCATTCGCCGGTACTGCTGCGCTCCCGGTAGCGCACGGCCAGCACCACCTCGGCGTATTTGGTGCACATGCCAATGAGGGACGACATCCACAGCCAGAAGACGGCGCCGGGACCGCCCAGGGTAATGGCGGAGGTTATCCCGGCAATGTTCCCCGTCCCCACCGTGGAAGCCAGGGCCGTGGTGAGCGCCTGAAAGGGCGACATGGCGCCGTCCGAGGCCCATGCGGCCTTACGCTTTTTCCGCCCCGTAAAAACCCTGCCCAGGGTGTTTTTCATGGCGTATTTAAGCTCGAATATCTGTACAAAACCGGTGCGGATACTCAGGAACAGGCCGCTGCCGAGGATGAGCGCCAGCATCGGCGTCCCCCAGACAAAGCTGTTGATGCCGTCATTGAGCGTTTTTAACCAGTCCATGCGCAGTCTCCGTTCATCCTGTTGCGGCCCGGCTAATCACCGGGCTTCCTTTAATACATATTACCGGCAGGTATCGGACAGAACCGGCTTGCCCGCTCCGGCCGGCGGCTGGTTAAAAATGTTGTATATACAAATGATAGGTGATAATATGGATTACAGAAAACGGCATGACCGAAGGAGAGCATCACATGGACAAAACTTTCAGGATACTGGCTGTCAATCCCGGCTCCACCTCCACCAAGATTGCCCTTTATGAAAACGACAGGGAGATCTTTAACGAGACCATCCGCCATGCCGCCGAAACGCTTCGGACCTTTGACGAGGTCCAGGACCAGCTGGGCTACCGCCGCGACATGGTGGAAAAAACGATGGAAGCCAACGGGTACGATTTATCCCAGGTAGACGTGTTCGTGGGGCGCGGCGGCGGCCTGATGTCCGTCACGGCGGGCGTCTACGAGGTCACGCCGCTATTGGTCGAGCATGCGGCAAAAGGTATCCCGGGCCAGCACCCGGCCCAGCTGGCCTCGCAGATCTGCAAACAGTTTGCCGATAAATACGGCAAGCGCGCGCTGATTTACAATCCGCCGGACGTGGACGAATTTATCGACATCGCCCGCATCACCGGCATCAAGGGCGTCTACCGGGAAAGCCACCTCCACGCCCTCAACCAAAAGGAAATCGCCCGACGGTTCTGCCTTAAGCGGAACGTCCAATACGAGCAGGTCAACCTCATCATCTGCCACCTGGGCGGCGGCATCTCCATTACCGCCCACGAAAAGGGGCGCATGATCGACTCCAACGACGTCATCAAGGGCTCCGGCCCCATGTCCCCCACCCGGGCCGGCGACCTGCCGTACATGAAGGTCCTGGACATGGCCTTCAGCGGCGCGTACACGAAAAAGCAGCTGACGGAAAAGCTCAACCAGCAGGGCGGCCTGACGGACCATTTCGGTTCCTCCGACATGCGCGACATCATCAAGATGGCGCAGAGCGGCGACAGGGACGCCGACGTGGTTTTCCGCGCCATGGCCTATCAGAACGCCAAATATATCGGCGCGATGGCGGTGGCGCTGCGCGGCAAGGTGGACGCTATCATCCTCACCGGCGGTATCGCCAATAACAAAGCCTTCACCGACCTGATCGCCCACTACGCGGACTGGATCGCCGAGGTGGTCGTCATGCCCAACGAATATGAGCTGGAGGCCATGTCGGCCGCGGCCCTGCGCGTCATGCGCGGCGAGGAAATGCCGAAGATTTATACGGGCGTCCCCGTCTGGAACGGACTATAAAAGCTATGGGGGCGGGCGCATATGCCCTCCCCCGCTTTGGAAAAACCCGTTTTTTAACGTGCTGCCGCACCGGCGGCCGCCATCCGGAAGACACTTAATTTTCACGTTAAATTTACCGCGCATTTGGTCTTGACATTTGCCCGATGCGATGTTAATATACATAAGCATCGCGCGCGAGTGGTGGAATTGGCAGACTCGCTAGATTCAGGTTCTAGTGTGCAATACGCACGTGCGGGTTCAAGTCCCGCCTCGCGCACCAAAGAAAGTCACAAGGCTTTGTACAATAGTCTTGTGGCTTTTTATTTTGCCTATTTGAAAAAGCCCGTCATAAAGCCAATAAGCGATAAAAGATGCACCCGCCTTAAGCCGATGTCAGGCCGGCGGGTGCATTTTTTGGTTGTGGGCGCGGCATGCCGTATCTATATCATTACCGCGTGTTCTTTTCGTTTTAACGAGCTGGCCAAGCATGGCGCCGCCGATGATGCAGACGGCGCCAACGAGCTTGACAGCCGTCATTTCTTCACCGAGCAGCAGCGCGGCAAACACCACGGCGGAAAGCGGCTCTAGATACCCGCATACCGCAACGGTCTGGACCGGCAGCTTTGACAGGGGCGAAAAATATAAGTAACATCCAACGCCGGTGTTCACAAGTCCGAGCAGCAGTATCCAGGGCCAGTCCGCCGCCGGTATAAGAATAGTAAAATGCTGTTTGAATCCTACGAAGACGGCGACAGCCAGAAAGCTGACGGTCAACTGGATAACGGCGTTTGCCATCCCGGTAATGGCCTTGGACTGCTTGTTTAACGTCACCATAAAGAAATACATCACCGCCGACATAGCGCCGCAAAACAACCCCCATGTATTTCCCCCATTGGCTGCCGCGTTCCCGTTGACAAGGAATATCCCGGTAAGCACAATCAAAAAGCCGGCGACCTTTGGCGCCGTCAGCCGCTCCTTGAATATCAGCGGCGAGAGAATCATCACAATAACCGGCCCGCAATAATAAAGGAGCGTCGATATGCCGACGCCAATCTGCTGATAGGCTTCGTACAGGAACATCCAGCTGGTCCCCATCGCTATTCCGGACAGGGCGATAAAAATAAAATCACGCCGGTGCGCCCTGAGGTGAAATCTGCCGCCAGTGATAAGGAAAATCGCTATCAGCAGAAGGCTGCCTATTAATGCGCGCAGGAAAACAATCTCATAGCTGGTCAAGGAAATGTGGCTTGCCACAATACCGTTTAAGCCGAACAATAACAAAGCGCAAAGGTATTTGATAAACGCCTTTCTCACA
>JAJUHI010000201.1 GCA_029267955.1 Sporobacter termitidis
GCGCCTTACGGGAGCTGGACACGGAGTCGATGAGCGTGGAAGAGATCATCCGGACCGTTCTGAAAAACAGTATCAAGCCATAAGATTTATTCCGGTCCGCTTAATAACCACCATGGCGCGGCCATATCAGGATGGAGCGAAAGATGAGTATTGACTATACCGACGAGAATAAGAGGGCGCATGACAATCTGCTCAAGCCGTCTCAGGTCCCGGAGGACGACGGCGAGGCCAGGCTCCGGCCCCAGACCCTGGCGGAATACAACGGCCAGGTAAAGGCCAAAAAGAACCTGTCCGTCTTCATTGAAGGCGCCCGCCGGCGCGGCGAGCCGCTGGACCACGTGCTCCTGCACGGGCCGCCGGGGCTCGGCAAGACGACCCTGGCGACCATTATCGCCAATGAGATGGGCGTCACCCTCCGCAAAACCTCCGGCCCGGCCATTGAAAAGCCGAAGGATCTGGCGGCGCTGCTCACCAATCTGGGTGAAAACGATATCCTGTTTATTGATGAAATCCACCGGATGAACCGGGCGATTGAAGAAATACTGTATCCGGCGATGGAGGATAAGCAGCTGGACATCATCATCGGCCAGGGGCCGGCCGCCACCTCCATTTGCCTGGAGCTGAAGAATTTTACGCTGATCGGCGCCACAACCCGCGCCGGGCAGCTCTCCTCGCCCCTGCGGGACCGTTTCGGCATCGATTTGAAGCTGGAGCTGTACACCCCGGAGGAGCTGACGGTGATTGTCCAGCGGTCGGCGCGGCTTTTGAACATCCCCACCGAGCCGGAAGGGGCCATGGAAATCGCCTCCCGCAGCCGCGGGACGCCGCGGATTGCCAACCGTCTGCTGCGGCGCGTGCGCGATTTTGCCGAGGTGGAGGGCGACGGCGTCATCACAAAGGAGCTGGCCGATCTGGCGCTGACCCGGCTGGAAATTGACCGCACGGGTCTGGACGCCGTCGACCGCAAGCTGCTGGCCAGCATTATCCACAATTACGGCGGCGGCCCCGTGGGGCTTGACACCATCGCCGCCACCATCAACGAGGAGCCCGTCACGCTGGAGGACGTCTACGAGCCGTACCTGCTGCAGCAGGGCTTTCTCACCAGAACGCCGCGGGGCCGCTGCGCCACAAGGCGCGCTTACGAGCACCTGGGCCTGCCTTACGGCGACATGGAGCAGCTGAGCTTTTAAACCAGCGCGGGCGTCCGCGCGGCGTCTGCCCCTGCGATAAAAAGGTCTGCCTCCTCTTCGCAGGGGCGTTCTTCTGCGGCCGCCCGCATCATCCTATTTCAGTAAAAGGAATGATAACATGGGTAAATATTTCGGTACGGACGGCATCCGGGGCGTTGTCAACGAAACGCTGGATGCCGAAATGGCGTTTAAGGTCGGCTGCGCGGCGGCGACGGTGCTGTTGGAGCGGGGCGGACAGCAGCCGCTGATTCTCATCGGGAAGGACACGCGCATTTCCTCGGATATGTTGGAGGCGGCGCTGATTGCCGGCATCTGCTCGGGCGGCGCGGACGTGTTGCCCCTGGGGGTCCTGCCCACGCCGGCGGTGGCCTGGCTCACGGTGAAAATGAACGCCGGCATGGGCGTTGTCATATCCGCTTCCCACAACCCCTTTGAGCACAACGGCATCAAAATCTTCGACCACAACGGCTACAAGCTCTCCGACGCGCTGGAGGAGCGGATTGAGATGATGGTCGACGGGGTCCTGCCCTGCGGGAAGATGACCCGCGACAAGCTGGGGCGCGTCCGCAGTGACGACGGCCGGGGCGCGGACATGTACATTGATTATCTGGCCAAGGCCGCCGGGAGTAACGTCAGCGGGCTGCGCGTCGTGGTGGACTGCGCCAACGGCGCCGCGGCCAAAACGGCCGGCCGGCTGTTTTCAAAGCTTCAGCTCGATTTTGAGCTGCTGCATGACCACCCCAACGGCGTCAACATCAACGACGGCTGCGGCTCCACCCATCTGGAGCACCTGTGCTCCATCGTCAAGGCCGGGGGCTTTGACCTGGGGCTGGCCTTCGACGGCGACGCCGACCGCTGCCTGTGCGTGGACGAGCGGGGCGAGCCGGTTGACGGCGACAGGATGATGGCGGTCTTAGGGCGATATATGCATCAGGCGGGGACGCTGAAAAACGACACCATCGTCGCCACCGTCATGTCAAACCTCGGTTTTCATGAATACGCCCAAGCCAACGGGCTTAAGCTGCTGTGCGCCGCCGTCGGCGACCGGAACGTGCTGGAGATGATGATCCAAAACGGCTGCAACCTCGGCGGGGAGCAGTCGGGCCATATTATTTTCCTGGACGATGCCACCACGGGAGACGGCCAGCTGGCGGCTGTCAAATTCCTCAGCGTCGTGGCCGCGTCGGGGCAGAAGGTGTCGGAGCTGACGGCCCAGATACCGTCGTACCCCCAGGTGCTGCTGGATTGTCCCGTAACCGGCGGCAGCGCGGCCAAGAACGCCATCATGAAAAGCAGCGCCCTCCGGGCGGCCATCAGCGAAGCGGAAGAGATGCTCGCCGGCAGCGGCAGGGTCCTTGTCCGGCCCTCTGGGACGGAGGCGTTGATCCGCGTCATGGTGGAGGCCAAAACTGAAAAAATTGCACAAGAGACGGCAAATAATTTGATTAATATGATAAAATCGCTATAAAAACTTAAGATTTTTAATGAATATTTTTAAAATATTGACAAAAATACTTGACACGACGGCGGGGGGATTCTATAATTTTACTGCGTCATTCAATTTTCCAAATTCGGTACAATTATGACTAATTTTTACAATAACCGAGACGCGGAGCTCTGGAGCCTGGCAGCATCTGGGGATGCGGAAGCCGAGGAAGAGCTCATCAAAGAGTACAGCCGCCTCGTTAGAATTTGCGCCCGGCCATATTTTCTGGCAGGCGCTGACAGCGAGGACCTCATCCAGGAAGGGATGCTCGGCTTGCTCTCGGCGGTCCGGCATTTCGATCCCGCCAAGGATGTCAAGTTCAGGACCTATGCCGAATTCTGCATCAGAAGACGGCTTTACAGCGCGATCAAATCAGCGTCAAGATTCAAACATATCCCGCTAAACGATTACGTATCGCTGGAATCTCCCGAAATTGACGAAAGCAATGCCCAAGGCTTGGCACATTTGCGCGATCCTGAAGAATTTGTTATAGCGAGAGAGCGTGTCAGTGAAATTACAGACAGTCTGCGCGGCTCTTTGTCCAGTTTTGAATCGAAAGTACTGGGGCTTTATCTGGAAGGTCTGTCTTATGAGGAGATGGCCGCAAAATTGAAAAAAACCCCGAAATCCGTGGACAACGCTGTTCAAAGGATCAGGAGGAAGCTGGCTCAATACCTAAAGCATGGCGATAATCAGTGAAAGCTGAGCGCAAATACAGCCCGCTGGGCACGATATTTTTTGTCAAAAGAGAGGTTTCAAAATGTACGAGGACAAAACGCTGGTTTGTAAGGAATGCGGTAACGAGTTTGTCTTTACTGCAGGCGAGCAGGAGTTTTACGCCGAGCGTGGCTTCCAGAACGAGCCGCAGCGCTGCAAAGCCTGCCGTGACGCCCGCAAAAATGCCGCCCGCGGCCCCAGAGAGTATTTTACATCTGTCTGCGCGGCCTGCGGCAAGGAAGCGAGAGTTCCTTTCGAACCGAAATCCGACCGGCCGGTATACTGCAGCGACTGCTTCGCAAAGCTGAGAGAAGAAGCGTAAGAAGCTTACCAAAACAGTAAAGCGGCAACCCAACCGAGAGCTTAGGCACTGCCAAATGCAGGGCTTAAGCTCTCGTGCAGTTTTA
>JAJUHI010000202.1 GCA_029267955.1 Sporobacter termitidis
CCGGAAGGTCTTGCAGAACAGGCTCACGGCGGCGTAAAAAAGGACCGACACGGTTATCATTGTCGCCATGCTCCACAGGATGATGAAAATCGGGTCAAGCCGCGAGAAGAATTCGCCGTATTTAATCACCCGCGCCAGGGCATACAGGGGCGCCGAATTCTCCCGGCCCGCCGTGTATGAAAAGAGCAGAACCTGCGCCAGCAGCCCCAGGGCAATCAGAAGGCCCGACAAAACAACGGAGATAACGCCCGCGCGTTTGATGTTTTTTAACCCCTGCAGGGAGGCGGCGACGACGCCTAGGACCACCACCTCGGCATAGACGGAGCAGCGCTGGACGCCGATGAAAAAGCTCTTGCCCAGGCCGTACCCCAAAATGGGGAAAATATTGTCGAAATAATATTCCCTTGAGGCAAAAGCCAATAGCGCAATATAGCCGGCCAGCAGAAAATACGCCGCCAGCTTGGACAGGCGGGCAATGCTCTCCAGCCCCTGCCAGGCGGCAAGCCCCGTAACGACTAAAAGAGCCCCGACGAGAGAGCTGGTCGAGGTCTCCTGGTAGGTGTAGACGCGGAGCACTTCCGAATACTCCCGCATGAAAATGCCCGCGTCTATCATAAAGAGCGCGGCGGTCAGCACTGAAAAGACAATGCCGACAGCGCGGCCCATGGACAGGTCGTAAATCTCCGGTAGGTTCTTGCCGGGGAAGCGCTTTAACAGCTGATAGACAAACGCAAAGCCTATAAGCGCGGTGGCGGCGGAGATGATGGTCGTATACCACGCCGCCGTGCCCACATGCCGGACGAGCACCGTGGGGCTTGTAAAGAAGACCTTGACCGTGCAGGTAATGGTAACCAGGCACACAGCCTCCGCGACGCCGAATTTTCCCTCTTTTAGCATAAATAATTCCTGACCTTATGTCTGCGACCAGTTCCGAACGTTCGACCCCTGCCGCTGCCGGTTGGCGCTCTGCTTGCTGTCCGGACGGCTCTTTTGCGTCCAGATGGGACGGCGGGCAATGACGTCGGGCGCGGCGGCCTTCGTCTTCGGCGCCACCGGCATGAAAAACGGCACGCCGAAGGATTTCATGCCGCAGGCCAGAACGGACAGGGCAAAAATCCCCAGTGTTATGCCATAGATGCCCAGGGTCACACCGACGGCGACAAACAGGAACCGCTCAAGGCGGACGGCAAGGCCAAATTCATAATTGGGGATTGTAAAGCTGCCCAGCGCCGTAATCGATACGATGATGACCACCACCGGGCTGACAAGCCCGGCGGTCACGGCCGCCTGGCCGAGAATAATCGCGCCCACGATGCCCAGCGTCTGGCCGATGGCCGACGGGACGCGGATACCGCCCTCCCGGATCAGCTCAAAGGCAAATTCCAAAATCAAGAGCTCCACAATGGTCGGGAACGGGACGGGTTCCTTTGCCTGGGCGATGGAAATCAGCAGCTCCGTGGGGATAACCTCCGCGTGGAACATGACGATTGCCGTATACAGCCCCGGCAGGAACGTGGCGCAGAACAGGCCGAATATCCGCACAAGGCGCAAAAATGTGCCGTAAATCCACCGGGTATTGATGTCCTCCGACGAATGCAGCAGGCGGAAAAAGGTGACGGGGGCGGCAAGGGCAAAGGGCGTGCCTTCCGCAATAATCACAACCAGCCCTTCCATGATAAAGGATGCCGCCCGGTCCGGCCGCTCGGTTGAAATCATCTGGGGAAAAAGCATAAAGGAATTGTCCTCAATATACTGCTGGAGGACCCCTTCGCCGGGTATAAAATCCGTGTTGATCCGGCTGATGCGCTTTTTGACCTCCTGTACGACCTCGGGGTTTGCAAACTCGTCATGATACAGGATGGCCGCGGTATTGTTGTCGGCCTTGCCCACGGTGACCGTTTCCACAATCAGGTTTTCGTTCTTGATGATGCGGCGGAGCAGCGTGACGTTGGTCCCCAGGTTTTCGGTAAACCCCTCCTGGGACCCCTGAACCACCTTTTCCGTCACGGGCTGGTCGATACTCCTGGTCTCAAAGCCGGCGGTATCGATCATCACGCACTCCGCGCAGCCGTCAATAAACAGAATGGTGGCGCCCCGGAGCATCTGCATGATGATCTCCGTGAACCGGTTCTGCTTTTCCGCCTTGTAGACGGTCAGGACGCTTTCAATAAGCACGTCGGCCGGGCACCGCCTGCCGAGCTCTTGGAGGATCTCCCGGCTCATCAGCCGGGGCAGAACGGACAAACTCAGCGTGTCCTTGTCGATCATGCCGTCGATATAGCACAGGCAGGCGTCGACCTTCCATCCGATTTTAAACTGCCGGATACTGATATCCTGATTGCGCGGCATATGGAACTTCCGTTTGATCGTCTCGATATTGTCGCAAAGCCTGGAGGAGACGAACTCCGGGTCCTCCGGGGGCTGGCAGGGGCCGGGCGCGCCGCCGTCCCTTGTACGGGAAGGCCGGCCTTTCCTTTGACGCTCAAAGCCGCCCGTGTCATCCGGCCGGCTGTCGGCTTTCTTATCCTGCGTCGCCGTCCGGCCGCTTGCACTGTCCGGCCGCTGCTTGCCCCGCTCCTGTCCGGCCGGCGCGCCGCCGGACTCCGCCGGGTTCGTCATCCCCTCGTTGTCACCTTCCAGCAGCTCAAAGCCGTGCTCCTCGTTTTTCGGCTCCCTGTACAAAAGAAAACCCAATGCTTTCTGCATGACCTGCGGCATAGTCTCACCCCCAATAATGCATCTCATTTACAATTATCTGCACCTTCAGGCCATTTATGCCCGGCATCGTCTCCGGCGGCCATCAGAGGACGGAATCCGCGCCCGGGTACGACGCCGCCCCGCCGGCCCTGCTGACGCCCAGCGCGCCGTTTTCCCGAAGCAGCCGCACCACCTCGTCCGCCCTTTCCGGCTCACAGGCAACGACAATCACCACCTCGCCGGTATGGCGCGTCTGCCGGTTTTTTTTGAATACCGCCAGCTTGACCAACAGCCCCGCCGCAAAGCCGGCGATGCCGCCAATGGTGCCCCAAATGACAGGCCCCCAGCGGAGCGCAAAACCGTAAACGCAGCCCATCAGCGCCCCCAGGATCATCGGCAGGTCAAACTGGCCTTTGGCGTTGTACACGTACATCGTATCGAAGAATTTACCGCCGGGCAGTTCCTTTTTAACAGCGGCGGCCAGGATATGATCGCGGGGCGTCCCGGCCTTTTCCAGGGCCGTGATGGCCAGCTCGACGTTTAAGTTGTGCTCAAACAGCGAAACGACGTACATGGCGTCACTCTTCCTGAGTATTCTGCGGGAAGGGGAAGGCTTCGCCCCGGTAATTCTCCGCCAGAAATTGCGCCTGCTCCATGTCGAAGAGCTTGTTCTGCTCGACGGCGTCGGTGTAGGTGACGTAGGAGCAGAAGAAAAACACCGACGGGATATTCATAAACCACTGCGGGTTCAGCACCGCCCGGGCTTCGTCAAAAAGGCCGAGGAAGGACATATAGATCGCGGGCAATACCCTTGACATATAGACGATACAGCCCCACATGACAATAAGAAAAAAGCCGCTGACAAACCGGTGCAGCATCAGCTGCCCCAGCCCCGGCGTCAGCATGCACCAAGCGCAGGGGACAAAGGGCGGGACTTTATCCAGCGTATTGACCCCGATAACGCCCAGGGAAAAGACCTGCACCGGGGCGGCCTCCCGGACGGCCAGTATAAACTGCCTGTTCAAGTCCACCGCCGACCGGTAAGAGTCAATAATGGCAAACGCGAAGCCGGGGAAATACAGCAGCGCCCACCG
>JAJUHI010000203.1 GCA_029267955.1 Sporobacter termitidis
AACGGGCTTTTTGGTGACGGACCGCAGCGTGGGTTTAAAGCCGCAGACGCAGACCGGGAAGTCCTTCGGGCAGGTGCAGCCGTTTTCGCGCTGCGCGATGGCGTTTTTCACCAGCCGGTCCTCCAGGGAGTGAAAGCTGATGACGCAGAGCCTGCCGCCCTTGTTCAGCCGGTCCGGCGCCGTTTCCAAAAGCTCCCGGACGGCGCCCAGCTCGTCGTTGACGGCAATCCGGATGGCCTGAAAGGTCCGCTTGGCCGGGTGCTGCTTCTCCCGCAGCGCCTTGGCCGGCAGCGCCCCGCGGATAATCCCGGCAAGCTCCAGGGTGGACTCGATTTTTTTATTCTCGCGCTGCCGGACGATTTTTGCGGCAATCTGGCCGGCGTACCGCTCTTCCCCGTATTCCCGGAGAATCCGGCGTATCTCCGCCTCCGGCCAGCCGTTGACGATCTCATAGGCCGATAGGGCCGCCCGCCGGTCCATCCGCATGTCCAGCGGCGCGTCCGTCATGTAGGAGAAGCCGCGCTCCCCCTCGTCCAGCTGCGGGGAGGAAACGCCCAAGTCGAACAGCATCCCGTCAACCTTGTCTATCCCCAGCCCGTCCAATATGGACCCCAGGTCCTTAAAATTGCCCCGGACAAGAACCGTCCTGTCCGCGTATTCCCGCAGGGTCTCCCCCGCCTTTTTAATGGCGGTCTCGTCCCTGTCAATGCCGATAAGCCTGCCCGTGTCCAGCCGCCGGACAATCTCTTTGGCGTGGCCGGCGCGGCCCAGCGTCCCGTCCACATAGACGCCGCCGGGCTTTATAGCGAGCCCCTGGATGCATTCCTCCAGCAGTACCGGAACGTGTTCCATCAGATACCGAGCTCCATAAACACGGCCGCGATGTTCTCGGGCGTCGTCTCAACGGCATCCTTCGCCGCCCATTCGGCAGCATCCCAGAACTCGGCGGTATCGCCCGTGCCCACAATGGCCACATCCTTCACAAGCCCGGCAAACTCCCGCAGCTTCTGCGGAAGCAGGACGCGCCCCTGGCTGTCCAGGTCGCACCGGGCGGCGTGGGCAAACAGCGGGCGGATTTTATTTTTCTGGGCGGTGGTCATGGCCTCATACTTTTCCATCAGCTTGCCCCACCCCGCCAGGGAGTAGGCCTTGAGGCACTTGTCCATGGACAGGGTGACGTAAAAGGGGTCGCCCAATTCTTCTTTAATTTTGGCAGGGATAGACAGACGCCCCTTGGCATCTATGGTGTGCTCATATATGCCGGTCACTGTTCCCCACCTGCCGTTTCTTTATGGGATTTCGGTACACTTTGTGCCACTTTGCCCCACTTACGAGGTAATTATAACGGCAGCTTCTATAAAATGCAAGAGGTTTTTAAAAGATTTTTCCTAATTTTTCAATGTTTTTCGGCAAAATATCATAATTTTTACAGTGACGGTTTATGGGACACCCCGCCCGCCGGCAGGGGCGGCCAAAGGGACAAAAAAAGAAAACCGCCCTCCGTTGTGGAGTGCGGTTTTGCGGTTTCTATATGTTGTGGATGGCGGCAAATCGCGGCTTTCGGCGGGCGCCGTGAAAAGCCGGACTGCCGGGACAAAAATATTTTGCCGGATGTCTGAAGATTTTTAAGATGCCCATGGGATTTCGCCGGATACCCGCGGGATTGTGCCGGATGGCCATGGAATTTAGACGGATGCCCAAGGGATTCCGTCAGTTGGGGCTTTGTCAGATATCCATGGGGATGTCGATGCGGCCGGTGTCGTGCTCCTTGCCGGTGCGGTTGCGGCTGCCGGCGGCGCTGCGGAAGCGGGAACGGGTCTGGCGCATCTCTTCCAGGGCGGCGGCCAGCGCTTCTTCCGTGCGGCGCATGGCGTCGTCCACATATTCGTTGGCGGCGCGCTTGAGCTCGTTTGCCGACTGCTCGGCGTTCGAAATCAGCTCGTTGGCGCGGGCCTTGGCGGCCTTGATGACCTCCTGCTCCTCCACCAGCTGGCGGGCGCGTTCCTCGGCGGATTTCCGGATCGTTTCCGCCTCGCGCTTGGCGTTGCTGATAAATTCGGCGCGCGCCTCAACAAGGCGACGCGCCTCGGCCAGTTCGTTGGGGAACTGGGCTTTGATTTCGTCTATCAGATCAAGGGCTTTGTCGCGGTCGATGACGCATTTTTCAGCGCCCAGCGGAATGCCCCACGCCTCGTTGATCATGGTATAGAGCATTTCCAGCAGCTCTTGCACTCTGCTGCTCATTTTATCCTCACCCCTTGCTTAACACCTTGGCGATGATGTCGTCAATAATCTCACGCGGGAGGAATTCCCGCAGGTCCGCCCCGTATTTTGCCATTTCCTTGACCACCGACGAGCTGAGATACGTGTACTTCTCGCTGGAAGCCAAAAAGAGGGTGTCAATGGCGGGGTCGATTTTGCGGTTGGCCAGAGCCATCTGAAATTCCCAGTCAAAGTCCGATACGGCGCGCAGGCCCTTGACAATGACCGTCGCGCCCTTTTCACGGCAATACTTGACCAACAGGCCGTCGGAGGTCTCCGCTTCTATGTTGGGGAAGTTGACCACCGTCCGGCGGATGAGCTCAACGCGCTCTTCGCGGGTGAAGAGCGGATTCTTGTCCGAATTTTTCATCACGACGACGTAGAGTTTGTCAAAAATCCGCGACGCGCGTTTGATGATGTTGAGGTGCCCCAGCGTGATGGGGTCAAAACTGCCGGGGTAAACGGCTATTTTCATTATCTGTCTCCATTTGAAGCCGGCGGGTTACCGTTTCTGTGATAAAGGGTTATGAGAACGCGGCCGTACCGGTAACTGCGGCCCTTTGCATACGGCGGCCCGGCTTCCGGCATCGGCTTGTCCGCTTTCGATTCGCAGATTATTATACCATTTTCTTGGAGGATGTCAAACTCAAATATATGTTTGAGCGCCTGGTCCAAAAGGGGCGTGTCGTAGGGCGGGTCTAGAAAGACAATGTCGAATTTGGCGCCGCTTTTTAAGAAAGAGAGCGCATCCGTCCGGACGACCTGGGCGGCGTTTTCAAACCCGGCGGCCTTGATATTGGCCCGGACCAGCTTGAGGGCCTCTGCCGACTCGTCCACAAAAACGGCGGCGGACGCGCCGCGGCTTAAGGCCTCGATGCCCAGCTGGCCGGTGCCGGCGAACAGGTCCAGCACGCGCCGGCCCGCCACCTGGAACTGGATGATATTGAAAACCGATTCCTTGACCATGTCGGTGGTTGGCCGGATGGCGTTCCCCGCCGGTTCCTGCAGTTTGCGCCCTCTGGCGCTGCCGCTGATGATGCGCATAACGATGTTTCTCCTTATTTATTTATGTGGCGGCGCGGCGTGTTTTATGAGCGCGCCGCAGGGGGATGCCGGCGTTCCGCCTGTTACCCCCTCCGTCAAGCGACTTAACAGTCGCTTGCCACCTCCCCCAAGGGGGAGGCTGGGGGACGAAATCTGTGCCGCTTCTTATTGCCTCCGGAGCCGGAGCTCGGCAGACGGTTTTGAGGCGTGGATTCCCGCCTGCGCGGGAATGACGTGGTTTCAGCTCCGCCACGTTTACCACCGGCCCGCTGGGGTCAGCGGGCCCTACGTAGGGGTAACCCTGCGTGGTCGCCCGCCGTAGGGCGCATAGCGCCTGACGGCGCATTAGACCTTGGCGCCCCGCCTGTTGCCCCCTCCGTCAAGCGACTTAACAGTCGCTTGACACCTCCCCCAAGGGGGAGGCTGGGGGACGGAGCCGGAGCATGGGAGACGGTTTTGAGGCGTGGATTCCCGCCTG
>JAJUHI010000204.1 GCA_029267955.1 Sporobacter termitidis
CTTGTGGGCTGCGAGACGGCGGTCCATCTAGCGCGGGAAGGCCGCGAGGTCACCGTTATTGAGATGCGGGAAGACGTCTGCCCGGACGCCAACGCCCGGCACCGGCCGCTGCTAATAGCGGAGCTTAATAAGTCCGTCAAATGCCGGACGGGCCTTACGGGCGTCAGGGTGGAAGACAACGGGCTGGTCTGCAGGGACACGGAAGGCAACGAGCTGTTTTTCAAGGCCAACACCATCATCGTCGCCGCCGGCCAGCGGCCGCTGCGGGAGGTGGCCGACAGCCTGCGGGACTGCGCGCCGGAGGTTATGGAAGTGGGCGACTGCGTCAAGGCCGGGCAGGTGACCCAGGCCGTCTTCCGCGGCCATTTCGCGGCATTGGATATATGATGTAAAATAAATGAGACGGCAACCCATGCCGTCTCATTTTAAGATAGGTTCCTCAATAATCTGTCAAAAGTATAGATCATCAAACAAAAGAAACCCTAACTATATAAAGAAACATAACGGCAGGGTAGGGATATGAAAAAAGCGCGCAAGGCACTGCGGGAGTTTGAAAAAATCAAAGAGCAGCTCAGCCAGACGGCCCACATCGTCCGCAGCACGAAGGACAGCAAGCTGTGGGACCATGAGGCCACCGTCCGCAAAAAAATCAAGGCGCTGCGGGAGATGGAGTTCCGGGAGTTCCCGGACTTCCAGCGCGTGTACGAGGGGTACCTGGAGCTGCTGGACGAAATTTCCCGGCGGCTGATTGATCATTACAACAAGCGCCGGGGCACGGATTATCAATTCGACGATATCGTTAAAACGGACAAGGCCGGCTATATCCGCTCGGGTATCATGTCGGTGCTGGTGACAAGCCATATTCCCAAGCTCATCGCCGAGGAATTCACCAGGCACTTTCCGGAAAACCCCAAGGATGAATACGAAAAGGCCCGGGGGCTAAAGCGCGGCTTTATCCTGCATCTGGGCGAGACAAACACGGGCAAAACCTATCAGGCAATCCAGCGGCTCAAGCAGGCGAAAAACGGTATCTATCTGGCGCCGCTGCGCATCCTGGCCCTGGAAAATTACGAGCGCCTGAATAAAGAGGGCGTCCCCTGCAGCCTCGTAACCGGCGAGGAGGAGGTGCTGGTGGAGGGGGCGAGCCACGTGTGCTCGACGGTAGAAAAGCTCGACACCGACAGGGAATACGACGTGGCGGTCATCGACGAGGTGCAGATGCTCGGCAATTCTCAGCGCGGCTTTGCCTGGACAAGGGCTATTTTAGGTTTGCAGTGCAAGGAAATCCATGTCTGCGGCGCGGCCAACGCCCGGGGACTTCTGGAGAAAATCATCCGCGACTGCGGCGACGAGTACCAGGTGGTGGCGTACACCCGGGACACCCCGCTGGAAGTCACCCCCACGCCCTTTTCCCTCAATAAAATCGAGCGGGGCGACGCGCTGGTGGCCTTTTCAAAACGGCGCGTGCTGGAGCTTTCCAAATATCTGCAGGAGAGGGGCGTTAAAAACAGCGTCATCTACGGCGACCTGCCGCCGGAGGTGCGCCGGATGCAGTACCACGCCTTTATCCAGGGGAAGAGCAAGGTGCTCGTCACAACGGACGCCATCGGCATGGGCGTCAATCTGCCCATCCGCCGGATTGTGTTTATGGATTTGCAGAAGTTTGACGGGGAGGAGAAGCGGTATTTAAGCTCCCAGGAGGTCAAGCAGATTGCCGGCCGGGCCGGCCGCCGGGGCATCTACGACGTGGGGTATGTGGCCACGGCCGGCATCGATTACATGTTCCTTAAAGAAAACCTGGAGATGGAGGACGAGCCGGTCCGGCAGGCGGCGGTGGGCCCCAGCGAGGCGATCATGAACATCAAGGGGCTGCCCCTGCGGGAAAAGCTGGCCCTGTGGAGCACGAGCCCCGAGAAGCTGGACTATTACCGGAAGATGGACGTGCGCGACTACCTGCTCATCCTGGAAAGCATCCGGCATTACAAGCTGCCGGAGCCGGCCCAGTTCCAGCTCATGCGCCTGCCCTTTGACGTGAACGACACGGAGCTGCTCACGACCTTTCTCGATTATGTGGACGAGTATTTTATCAAGCGGCAGCCGCGGCTGACGCGGCCGAAGCCCTCCGGCTGGCTACTGCACGAGCAGGAAAAATACTATCAGAAGCTGGGGCTTTATTATTCGTTTTCCAAAAATTTTAATATTCTTTCCGATCCGGACTGGGTGTACAAGGAGCGGGAAAAAACCAGCGAAAAAATCAACAAGCTGCTGCTGAAACTGACATAAAGCGAAGAAACCGACAGAAGGAAAAGATAGTACCAGCATATAACCCGTCTGAAAGCCGAAACTAACAATGCGTTAGCGCCGGTTAACGCAAAACTTGCTGTTTTATGGCACAATCTGATCTTCCAGGTTTTTTGAAAACAACAGGAGGGTTTGATATGAGCGGACGGGGCAGCATGATGTCCGAGCAGCTGAAAATGGAAATCGCCAAGGAGCTGGGCGTGTATGACACGGTCAAAAACGGCGGCTGGGGCGACGTTTCATCCAAGGACTGCGGCAACATCGTCAAAAAGGCCATCGAAATGGCAGAACGCAGCATCGGCGGTTCTTAGCCGCTTGCCTGCGTAAGTCACTCGGGAGGGCAATCTGCCCTCCCATTTCTTCTTATTGACAGAAAACGGTACGGCTATTATAATCAGGGTGAACTGAATAAGGGGTGCTGCGTATACGCGGCTGAGATGCGTCGGATTGACGATGCGGACCCTCGACCTGATCTGGATAATGCCAGCGTAGGAAATGTGATGTGGTTATTACGCGCTCTGCGGCATTTTCAGAGCGTGTTTTCTTTTTTAAGCCGCTCTTGAAGCTGCCGCCGGACGCAATCGGGTTGGCCTCTCGGCTTATTCGTTCAAATTTATTTTGAAGGAGAAGACGATGAGAAGAAGAAACGTACTTATTTTGGTGGAATGCGCGATGATGATCGCCATGGCGACTGTGCTGAGCATGGTTAAGCTGTTCAGCCTCCCCCAGGGCGGCTCGGTAACGCTGGCCAGCCTGGCGCCGCTGGTGGTTGTGTCCTTCCGCCACGGGCTAAAGTGGGGGCTCGGCACCGCCTTTGTCCACAGCCTCCTGCAGATGGTGCTGGGGTTTTACGCCCCGCCGGTGCAGACGGTGCTGGCCTTTGCCGGCGTTGTGCTGCTGGATTACGTGCTGGCCTTCACCGTTCTGGGCACGGCGTCCTTCTTTGCAAGACCCGTTAAAAACAGAATTGCCGGCGCGGCCGTCGGCACCGTTGTGGTGTGCGCCCTGCGCCTTTTGTGCAGCTTCCTTTCGGGTATCCTGATCTGGGGTAGCTACGCGCCGGAGGGGACGCCCGTGTGGCTGTACTCGCTGACCTACAACGGCAGCTACATGCTGTGGGAGACCGTCATCACCGCCGTCGTGATGGCCATCCTGGTCCCGGTGCTGGACCGGATCGGCAGACCGGGAGCAAAGGTATAAAGCGACACCGCTTGACAGCAAGGCCGGGAACCTTTTTATGGTTCCGGGCCTTGTCATGCAAATACGGTTACACTATGGTATAATCTGCTCATGCTTTTTTGTGAGGTAAATGAATGGATATTACAACCGTACTGGCACAAGAATTCAAGCTCAAGCCGGAGCATGTGAAAAACATCGTCTCGCTCATTGACGAGGGGAACACCATCCCCTTCATCGCACGGTACCGCAAGGAGATGACCGGCTCCTGCGACGACCAGGTGCTCCGGGAGCTTTCC
>JAJUHI010000205.1 GCA_029267955.1 Sporobacter termitidis
ACCAGGCTCTCTGTGTCTACTATTTCCACTACGCCCCGGTCCATTTTCCCTCGTGTCAGCATTGTTCATCACCATTTACATTTTACCGCATATACGCGAAAAAGCCCAGCTTTTGCTGGACTTTTTCGACAAGCTGAAAGGGCTTTACAAAGCCCTTTGCGCGTAGCGCCTGAGGATTATCGCGTGCCGGAAGGGGGACACCGTTGTTTTCCCGCGGGGCGTCCTGTATAATTTTGAATACCATAATCTTCTCCGGGAGGCAGGCTGATGGATATCACCGTACGTATTTTCGGCGCGCCCGGCCGGTATGTACAGGGCGCCGGCGTCATTAACGAGCTGGGCAGGTTTTTGGCGCCCCTGGGCCGCCATGTCCTGGTGGTCGGCGGCAAGGCGGGCCTTGAGGCGACGAAGGCCGGCAGGGACAGCAGCCTGCCGGCTTATGGCCTTACCCAGACGGAAGCGCTCTTCGGCGGCGAGGTCAGCGAGGGTGAGATTCGCCGACTGGCGGCGCTGGGGCGCGCGCACGGCTGTGATATTCTTCTGGCCAGCGGCGGCGGTAAGGCCATCGACGCGGTGAAGGCCGCCGCCGAGGACCTGGGCGTCCCGGCGGTTATCGTCCCCACCATCGCCTCCAACGACGCCCCCGCCAGCGCCTTGTCGGTCCTATATCATGAAGACGGGACCTTTCACCGGCTGCGGCCTCTCAAAAACAGCCCGGCGCTGGTATTGGTGGACACGCGGCTGATCGCCAACGCCCCGGTCCGCCAGTTGGCGTCCGGTATGGGCGACGCGCTAGCCACCTGGTACGAGGCCGACGCCTGCCGGAAGTCCGGCGCCCTCAACAACTTCGGCGGGCTTATGACGGCGGCAGCGCTGGACCTTGCCAGGCTCTGCCGCGACACGCTCTTGGAATACGGCCGCGACGCCGTACGCGCCTGTGAAAACCGTACGGTCACGCCCGCGCTGGAATACATCGTGGAGGCCAATACGCTGCTGAGCGGTCTGGGCTTTGAAAGCGGCGGCGTCGCGGCGGCCCACGCCCTGTCCGAGGGCTTTACCGTCCTGCATGAAATGCACGGGTACACGCACGGTGAAAAGGTGGCTTTCGGCCTTCTGGCCCAGCTGGCCCTGGAGGGCCGCCCGGCGGCTGAAATCCGGGAAATCTGCCGGTTCTGCATCGACGTGGGCCTGCCAGTCACCCTCTCCGACCTGGGCTGCGCCGGTGTTGACGAGGCGCGGCTGCGCATGGCCGCCGAGGCGGTCGCAGAACCGGGCAGGCCGTCCCACAACATGCCCTTCCCCATAACGGGTGGGATGCTGTATGAGGCAGTCCGCGCCGCCGACGCGCTGGGAAGGCAACTAAAAGCGGAATAGCTGCCCGGCGCGCAATTGACATCCCGGTCCCGCCTATGTATGATGGTGCGGTAAGCTGGCTAAGATTTTTACACCTGCAGGTGTCACCTGCTGGTGTTCTTGCATACGAGGTGTCCATACATGTTGATCGGTTTTTTTGATTCCGGCATCGGCGGCGTCACCGTCCTGCACGAGGCGGCAAAGACGATTAAAAACGCCGATTTTCTCTATTACGGGGATACGGAGAATGTCCCCTACGGCACAAAAACGAAGGAGCAGGTTAAGTCCTACGTCCGCCGCGCGGCCGATTTTCTGGTGGGCAAGGGCGTGGATGTTCTGGTCATCGCCTGCAACACCGCCACCTCCGTGGCCATCGAGGACCTGCGCAATACTTACCGCCTGCCGATCATCGGTATGGAGCCCGCCGTCAAGCCGGCGGTGGAAAACCACAAGGACAAGCGTGTGCTGGTCACCGCCACGCAGCTGGCGCTGCGGGAGGAAAAACTGAAAAAGCTCATCGCCCGCCTGGACGCCGCGGATATCGTCAACCTGCTGCCGCTGCAGGAGCTCGTCCGCTTTGCCGAGGCGGAAGCCTTTGACAGCCCGGAAGCCGCCCGGTATCTGGAGACGGAGCTGTCCCGCTTTGACCTGAGTATGTTTAAAACCGTCGTTCTGGGCTGCACCCACTTTATCTATTTCCGCCCCCTGTTTAAAAAGCTGCTGGGCGCGGTCCCGGATATCGACATCATCGACGGCAACAGGGGCACGGTGAACATGCTGGTCAAAACGCTGGATCAGCTGGGCGGCGACCATCAGGGCGCCGGGCATGTCACCTACTACCATTCCGGCGTCGAGGTCACAGACCCGCAGACGCTGGCCAGATATAAAAGGCTGCTGGAGCGGCTGGATAATATGGGGTAAAAGGCCCTCAGACGCAAGCGATCAAACAACCAAAAAGCCTCCCTCTTGAGGGAGGTGGCATTTGCGCAGCAAATGACGGAGGGAGTTTTCTGAGCTGCCGCCAAAGAACTCCCTCAGTCGCCTACGATCAAACGCACTTACGGAACCGAATGTCCGTTTTTGGAGTGAGCCTTGGCTTCGGTAAAGCTTGAACTCGGTAAAAGCCTCCCTCTTGAGGGAGGTGGCATTTGCGTAAGCAAATGACGGAGGGAGTTTTCTGAGCTGCCGCTAGAGAACTCCCTCAGTCGCCTGCGGCGACAGCTCCCTCAAGAGGGAGCCTATGTTAGCTAGCATAGAGCAATAACATCAAGTAAAAGAGCGGGCATACGGAGGGATATTTGTGCCTTTACCGTATAATCACAAATTGATACCAAGAGCTAAAGAACTCAGAAAAGCTGCAACACGTCAGGAAAATCGACTGTGGTACGAATTCCTTCGAACATACCCTGTCCGCTTTCAGCGGCAGAAGAGCATCGGTAATTTTATCGTTGATTTCTATTGCTTTGCTGCAAAGCTTGTCATCGAGATTGACGGCTCGCAGCACTATTCTGATTCAGGTCTGCAGTATGATAATGAAAGAACAAAAGAATTGGAGAAGCTCGGCTTATCAGTTCTGCGGTTCACAAATTCAGATATCGATAACCGCTTAAATGATGTTTGTTCACTGATTGACGTAACAGTGAAACAACAAATTGAAACTTCGGTGTAATAAGAGTACACACCCTGTAAACAGCAAAAGCGCCCGCCGGATGGCGGGCGCTTTGTTATGCTTATAACGACTGCTTCAATTGAATCTTTAACCCGTTGGGGTCCTGGATGAAGAAGTATTTGACGGTGGGGTGCTCCGTGGGTCCGCTGAGGAGCGGTATCCCCTTTTCCCGCACCATTTTCAGCGCGTCGTCCAGAGACGGCACGTCAAAGCCGTAGGAGACGGCGTCGCCCACCACGGCGTTGGCGCTTTCGGCATTGCACACCAGCTCAATCTGGGTTTCGCCTTTACCCAAAAAGGCGATTTCCGTCCCCGGCACCGGGCTGAACCGGCTGGCAATCTCCAGGCCGATGACCTCCGTGTAAAACTTCAGCGATTCCTCCAAGTTTTTAACCAACAGCGTCGTCCAGCAGAATTTCATGCTGTGTACCTCCCTTTCCCTGTCGTATAGTTTATGACCGTTTTCGTTATACAATCCGGCGGCATTCAAGATAATACCGCTTGTCGCGGGCGTGCCCGATGGAAAAGCTCTTTTTCGGGAACTGCCCCCGGGTAATCACCGTTTCAAACAGCTCCGATTTGTCCATGGCCGGGATCAGTAGCCCCACGCTGCCGCCGGCGGCCGCCAGCGTCCGGAGGGAATCGTCGCCGTGTATGTAGTCGATCCCGCAGCCGTTATCCCGGACATAATCGTCCAAAAACGTTTGCAGCGCTTCGATAA
>JAJUHI010000206.1 GCA_029267955.1 Sporobacter termitidis
CGCCCAGCTGCCGCCGATGGAGCTGCTGGCAGAGGCGTCGCAGCATACCAATATTGAGGACATGATCATCGACGAGGCGGCGTGCACCGTCTATCTGAAGGACCCCGCCATGTCCCTGGACGTGGGCGCTGTGGCCAAAGGGTATGCCACCGAGCAGGTTGCTTTGCAGCTGGAAGCCCAGGGGGTCACCTCCCTGCTCTTGAGCGTGGGCGGGAACGTCCGGGCCATCGGCGAAAAGCCAGCGCCGGATTCCGCCGGCGACCGCCGGTGGGTCATCGGTATCCAGAACCCGGACAAGTCCAGCCCCCAGTCGGAGCTCATGCAGGTGCAAATCAGCGACCTGGCCGTCGTCTCCAGCGGCAGCTATGAGCGGTACTACACGGTGAACGGCGTCCGGTACAGCCATATTATCGACCCGGAGACGCTGATGCCCGCCGCCTATTATTCGGATGTCACCATCATCGCCCCGGATTCCGGCCTGAGCGACGTGCTCTCCACAGCGGCGTTTATCAAGCCCCTTGAGGAAAGCCGGCGCTTTATCGAAGCCCTGGACGGCGTCGAGGCCGTATGGGTCCTGCCCGACGGGTCAATCGAGTACTCCGACGGGTTTAAGGATTATCTGAAAGCGGCGTAGTCTGATATGCCGGATTACCGGCATATTTTTTTGTGAAATCTTCTTGTATTTTTGTCATAATAACGCATGATACAAAAAGGAACCCCCCGGGGGGCTTGTGAGGGCATGGTTTAAAACTTATGATACCAGTAGAATCAACAACCCGATAAGGGGGTATAGAGCCATGCATATGGCAGATGCGTTGCTGTCCCCGGCCGTCGGCGGCGCGATGTACGCGCTTGGCGCCGCGGCCGTCACATATTCCGCCGTCAAGGTCAAAAAGGACGATTTGGGCGAAAAGAAGCTCCCGGTCATGGCGGTTTCGGGCGCCTTCGTATTCGCGGCCCAGATGATCAACTTCACCATACCCGGCACGGGCTCCAGCGGCCATATCGGCGGCGGCGTTCTGCTGGCGGCCATGCTGGGCGGGGCGCCAGCGCTGCTGACGATTGCCGCCGTTTTGATCATACAATGTCTTTTTTTTGCCGACGGCGGGCTGTTGGCCCTGGGGGCAAATATCTTCAACATCGGCGTGATACCGTGCCTTCTGGCATTCCCGCTGATTTACAAGCCAATTTTAAAGAGGGGGTTCACCTTCAAGCGGCTGACGGCGGCGTCCGTTATCACGGTTGTGGTCGGGCTCCAGCTGGGCGCTTTCGGCGTCGTTCTGGAGACCCTGGCATCCGGGGTTACCGAGCTGCCCTTTGGTACCTTTGCGGTGCTGATGCAGCCGATCCATCTGGCCATCGGTTTGATTGAGGGCATCATCACGGCGGCGGTCCTCGGCTTCGTATACAAAATGCGCCCGGAGATTATGGAGAGCACCGTCGCCGGCACGCCGGTCGGCAGCCAGGTGTCCGTAAAGCGCGTCATAACCGTGTTGGCCGCGGCGACCGTCATCGTCGGCGGGGCCCTGAGCCTCTTTGCGTCCTCCAATCCCGACGGGCTGGAGTGGGCAATCATCAACACAGCCGGCACAGCGGAGCTTGAAGCGGCGGACGACATCCGGCAGAGCGCCGCCCAGCTCCAGGAGAAGATCTCCTTCATGCCGGACTATGACTACGCTACGGCGGGGGAAGAGGGCTCGTCCACGGGGACAACCGTCGCCGGCATCGTCGGCGGCGCCATGACCTTTGTCCTGGCGGGCGTTACGGGGCTTTTGATCACACTGTCAAAAAAGAAAAAAGGGGCCGCGAAGGCATAGATAAACAGGCTGTTATGCAGGCAAACCAAAGGCGCTGTTACAGCGCCTTTGCGCCGTAACGGCGCCTTTTACGCCTGATGCATGATACGCGGGAGGTGACGGTATGGCCAACATGCGCAGCAAGATAAACGAGATTTACGCGCTGGAGCAGCTCTCCGGCGGGGACAGCGCCGTTCACCGGCGGCATCCGCTGGTGAAGCTGGTATCCGCCTTTGTCTATATCGTCCTCGTTGTATCCTTTGGCAGGACGGAATTTTTGCGCCTGGCGCCTTTTGTGTTTTACCCCGTTGTGCTCATGGCTCTGTCCGAGACGCCCTGGCGCATCGTGCTGGGGCGCATGGCGCTGGCGCTGCCTTTTGTCATCGTCGCCGGCGCGTCCAACATCATCTTCGACCGGGCAACGGCATTTACCATCGGCGGTATCGCCGTCAGCTTTGGCACCGTGTCGTTTTTCAGTATCCTCTACCGCACGTTTCTTTGCGTGACGGCGGTGCTCCTTTTAGTGGCGGTGACGCCCTTTGCCCAGCTGACGGACCAGCTCCGGCGCATGCATGTGCCGGACGTCTTCGTGACGCTCTTTGAGATGATTTACCGGTATATCGGCGTGCTTTTGGACGAGGCGTCCACCATGTACACGGCCTATATGCTCCGCAGCACGGAGCACCGGGGCCTGCAGATGGCGCATATGGGCAGCTTTGTGGGGCAGCTGTTAATCCGGAGCTATGACAGGGCCGAGCGTGTCTACGCGGCCATGAAATGCCGCGGGTACGGCGGCGCGGCGCGGCGGGGCGCGCGCAGGAAGCTGCAGCCGGCCGATTATGCGTATCTCGCCCTGACCTGTTTGCCGTTTATTCTGCTGCGCCTTGTGGACGCCGCCGCCGTCTTTGAGCGGCTGTTTTGACAACCGGCGGGAAAAGATTCGGGCATCCTACGAAACGCGGAGATAAATCTATGATCGAGATAATGAATTTAACCGTCGTCTATCCGGACGGCACAAAGGCGGTTGACGATGTCAGCCTGACCATACGGGACGGGGAACGTGTCGCCCTGGTCGGCGCCAATGGGGCGGGGAAGACGTCCCTGCTGCTGGCGCTGGTGGGGGTGCTGCCGTTAACTTCCGGCACGGTGTCGGCGGATGGCCTGGAACTGTCCAAGAAGACGCTCAGCGACATCCGCCGGAAGGTGGGCATGGTGTTCCAGAATCCGGACGATCAGCTGTTTATGCCGATGATTGCCGACGATGTGGCCTTCGGGCCCAGAAATTACGGCCTCGGTGAGGAGGAAACGGCCCGCCGGGTGGACGGCGCGCTGGACATGCTCGGTATCAGTCATTTAAAGAACCGGTCGTCGTTAAAGCTCTCCGGCGGCGAAAAGCGCATGGCCGCCATCGCTACGGTTCTGACCATGGAGCCGTCGGCCCTGTTGTTTGACGAGCCCACCGCCTTTCTCGACCCGAAGGCCCGGCGGGGTCTGATCGGCGTGCTTAAAAAGCTCGGCCAGAGCCAGGTAATCGCCACCCACGACCTGACCTTTGCCGAGGAGGTCTGCTCCCGAACAATCCTGCTCAAACAGGGCCGGATTTATGCCGACGGCGACCCGAAAATACTCTTCCGCGACGAAAAGCTGATGGACGACTGCGGAATAGAAGCGATTATGTAAATAGATATATAGAAAGAGGGTATCTTTTGTCCGCAGACAAAAGGTACCCTCTTTAAATTACAATCCGGTTTTCAGTATGCGCGATGCAAAAGCTTTTACCGTTCTTCGCGGAAGTAGGGCAGGCCCAGGCTGGCCGGCGGCTGGTTGCTGCGCTTTTTGCGAAGGCTCACGGTGATGAGCACCGCGATGGTGACAACGTACGGCAGAATCTCGTAAAAGGCGGGCGGGATGAACGCGACGGGGAAGTAGTAGCGCATGACGGAC
>JAJUHI010000207.1 GCA_029267955.1 Sporobacter termitidis
CGGTTGAGGAGCTTTTTCGTATCGAAGATATTGTAAATCTCCTCGTCCTTCAAAAGGCCGTCGGCGTGGATGCCCGCCCGGGTGAGGTTGAAGTTCTTACCCACAAAGGGCGTCATGGGCGGGATGTCGTAATGCAGCACCTGCCGGTAGTAGTCGGCGATCTCGGTGATGACGGTGGTGTCGATGCCGTCGGTTGTGCCGCGCAGGGATATGTACTCAAAGATCATGGCCTCCAAAGGCACGTTGCCCGTGCGCTCGCCAATGCCCAGAAGGGAGCAGTTGACGCCGGAAGCGCCGTACAGCCAGGCGGTGGCGGCGTTGACGACGCCCTTGTAGAAATCGTTGTGGCCGTGCCACTCCAGCCATTCCGCCGGGACCTCCGCGTAATGCCGCAGGCCGTAGATGATCCCCGGCACGCTGCGCGGCAGCGCCACGCCCGGATACGACACGCCCAGGCCCAGAGTGTCGCAGGCCCGGATTTTAATCGGAATCCCCGATTCCTTGGAAAGGCGCATGAGCTCGGTGGCAAAGGGGACGACGAATCCGTAAAAGTCCGCGCGGGTGATGTCTTCAAAATGGCAGCGGGGGATGATGCCCTCCGACAGCGCCTCTTTCAGGACGGACAGGTAATGGTCCATGCACTGGGAGCGGGTCATCTTCATCTTTTTGAAGATGTGGTAGTCCGAGCAGCTGACCAGTATCCCGGTTTCGCTGATCCCCAGGTCGCGCAGCAGCTTGTAGTCGTCCTTGGAGGCCCGGATCCAGGTGGTCACCTGGGGGAACTCATAACCCAGCTCCAGGCAGCGGGTCACCGCGTCCCGGTCCTTTTTGCTGTAGACGAAAAACTCCGTCTGCCGGATGATGCCCTTTTCGCCGCCCAGCCGGTGCAGCAGCTTATACAGGTCGACCATCTCCTCGGTGGTGTAGGGCGTCCTGGACTGCTGCCCGTCCCGGAAGGTGGTGTCGGTAATCCAAATCTGCTCCGGGACGTTCATGGGCACATGGCGGTGGTTGAAGGCGGTTTTCGGCACCTGCGTATACGGATAGAGGTCGCGATACAGATTCGGCGTTTCCACATCCTGCAGACTGTAATTGTAGGCATGCTGCTCCAGCAGATTTGATTTGGAGAACTTCAGCATATCGGACCCCTCCTTGAAAATATTGTTCATATTATACATACTTCGCCCCGCCACTTCAATTGTGACTTGCCACAAATCAGGCGGCACGGTCCGGCCGCCGGCGTCTTATGACAGCCGTGCCGGCCGGCGGGCAGCGCCTGTAAGGACGCCGCCTGCCGGAAAACGCATACGGGTGCGTCTCCGACAGGCGGCGCAAATTACCGGGAAATATTGGCGTGTTGTCTTGTTCGCCCTGCGCGGGAATGACAGCTTACGCCGGCTCGAACTGGTCCTTTGTGGCGCCGCAGACCGGGCAAACCCAGTTGTCCGGCAGGTCCTCAAAGGCGGTGCCGGGGGCGATGCCGCCGTCGGGGTCGCCTTCGGCGGGGTCGTAGATATAACCGCAGATGGCGCAAACATACTTTTTCATAGCTTACCTCCGTCATTATATAAATTTATATAATCGCGTTATGCCAAAAAGCCCTGCAGGATCGTCTCCTCGGCCTCTTTTTCCGTCAGGCCCAGGCACATGAGCTTAACAAGCTGCTCCGAGGCGATTTTGCCGATGGCCGCCTCGTGAATCAGCTGCGCGTCGGAATGGAAGGCGGTGATCTCCGGGATGGAGGACACCTGCGCGTCGTGCATGATGATGGAGTCGCACTGGATATGGCCCCGGCATTCGGCGTAGCCCCGCATGTTCAGATGGAAAATCTGCCGGGACTTGTCCTGGGCGACCGAGCGGGAAATGATCTGCGCCGTGGAGGCCTCTTCCAGCAGCTCCACGGTGATGTTCGACTCGGCAAACTGCTCCTGATAGGTGAGCAGGCGCTCGGATACGATGAGCTTTGCGCCCCGGTGCAGCCGGACGCGGGTGTCGCGTTTGGCGCTGTCAATGCCCCTGATCTGGGACATCTCCAGCTCGGCTGTGCCGCCCTCCTCGATCTCGATGATGGTGGTGGGGTTCAAGACCCGTTCGCCGCTGCCGTCGCCCTCGCCGTAGTGCTTCTCCACGTACTTCATCCGGGCCCCGCGGCGGACAAAAAACTCATGGACGCCGTCATGCTCGGCCCGTCTGCTGCCGGGGTTGTGAACGCCGCAGCCGGCCACAATCACAACGTCGGCGTTTTCGCCCACCTCAAAGGTGTTGTAAACCAGGTCGTTCATCTCCTGGGACAGTATCACCGGGATATGCACGCTCTCGTTTTTGGTGCCGGGCCGGATGATGACGTTGATGCCGGGCCTGTCCTCCTTTGTGACAATGTCGATGTTCGCCGTCGTATTCCGTCCCGCGCTCTGGCCGTTCTTGCGGATATTGTAAGCGCCCTGGGGAATTTCATGCAGGCCGGCGACCTTATAAAGCAGCTTTTTATCGATCGCATTGAGCGTTTCCATTTACCGGACCCTCCCGTAAGCACCCGATGCGGCACCGGCAGGCGTCGTCGGTCTTGCTGAGTTCTCCCAGGAATTTCTCCTGGGTTGTGATTTCTTCTATCGTGCCGCCGGAGACGAGGATGACCTGGTCGGCCAGCCGCAGAATGCGCTCCTGGTGGGAGATGATGATGATCGTGGCGTCCGTCTTTTCATTGAGGGCGCGGAAGGTCTCCGTCAGGCGCTGAAAGCTCCACAGGTCGATGCCGGCCTCCGGCTCGTCAAACAGGGCGACCTTCAGTTCCCGGGCCAGGATGCTGGCGATCTCGATGCGCTTGAGCTCGCCGCCGGAGAAGGACGCATTGATATCCCGGTCGGCATAATCCTGGGCGCAGAGGCCCACGTCGTACAGCAGGGAGCAGTAGTCCGCCCTGCTGTCGGGGCCGGCCGCCAGCTTGAGGTAATCGCGCACCTTGATGCCCTTAAAGCGCGGCGGCGTCTGGAACGCATAGCCGATGCCCAGGCGCGCCCGCTCGGTGATGGACATGTCCGTAATGTCCCGGCCGTCCAACGTGATGGTGCCGGAAGACGGTTTATATATCCCCATGACCGTTTTGGCCAGCGTCGACTTGCCGCCGCCGTTGGGCCCGGTCATCACGTAAATCTTTTTATCCTCAAGCGTCAGGCTGACGTCCTTTAGAATCGGTACGGCAACGCCGCCGTCCTCCGCCGTCACGCTGACGCGGTCGAGCCTCAGCATGGGTAGCCTCCGTTTCTATACCTGCCAAGGGTATCCCGTAAGTTATAATCAATGGCAGTATACCATATCTGACCGTTTGCGTGTAGAAATTTCTTCATATTTTTAGGATAAAAACGGGCATTGTTTCGTTAATAAGTGATCTGGTCACTATATTTAACAGGCGGATGTTGGTATAATAAATGCATCCGAGTGCAGAAGGGGAGGCGCTGTCATGTCGCTGGTGACAGTCACAAAGGAAAACTTTAAGGTAACGGTTGAAAATGCCGACAAGCCGGTGCTCCTGGATTTTTGGGCGCCCTGGTGCGGCTACTGCCGCCGTCTGGCGCCGGCGGTGGAGGCTGTGGCCGACGGCTACGCGGATAAGCTGACGGTGGGGCTTGTCAATGTGGACGAGCATGAGGAACTGGAGGACCGCTTTGAGGTCATGACGCTGCCGACGCTCCTGCTGTTCAAGCAGGGGCAGGCCGCCGGCCGGCTGGTA
>JAJUHI010000208.1 GCA_029267955.1 Sporobacter termitidis
AAAGGACTACGCCGAGCGCGACCGGAAGATCGATAAAATCCTCACCTCCAAGCTCACGGGCTTTCCCATTATGCTCCTGCTGCTCTTCGGCGTTTTCTGGCTGACCATCACCGGCGCCAACTACCCCTCCGGCCTGCTGGCTGACGGCCTTTGTTGGATTCAGGATCAGCTTGCCGTATTTTTTATAAGGATTGCGGCCCCCGACTGGCTCCGGGGCGTCCTTGTTGACGGCGTTTACAGGACGCTGGCCTGGGTGGTCTCCGTCATGCTGCCGCCCATGGCGATTTTCTTCCCCCTCTTCACCCTTCTGGAGGATTTGGGGTATCTCCCCCGCATCGCCTTCAACCTCGACAACTTCTTCCGCAAGGCGTGCGCCCACGGCAAACAGGCCCTGACCATGTGCATGGGCTTCGGCTGCAACGCCGCCGGCGTCATCGGCTGCCGAATCATCGACTCGCCCCGGGAGCGGCTGATTGCCATCATCACGAACAATTTCGTCCCCTGCAACGGCAGGTTCCCCACGCTGATCGCCGTTATCACCATGTTCTTCGCCGGCGCTATGGGCGGCGCTTTTCAATCGGTTTTATCCACGCTGCTGCTGACGGCGGTGATCGTTTTCGGCATTGCGATGACGATTCTGGTCTCCCGGCTTTTATCCAAGACAATCCTGAAAGGCCTGCCCTCCTCCTTCAATCTGGAGCTGCCCCCCTACCGCCGCCCGCAAATCGGCAGGGTCATCGTCCGCTCCGTACTGGACAGAACGCTGTTCGTCCTGGGCCGGGCCGTTGTCGTGGCGGCCCCCGCCGGGCTCATTATCTGGGTACTGGCCAACATTCATGTGGGAGACCTGAGCCTTTTGGCCCACTGCGCGGGCTTTTTGGACCCCTTCGCGCGGCTGTTCGGCCTTGACGGCTATATCATGATGGCCTTTATCCTGGGCTTGCCCGCCAACGAGATCGTCGTGCCGATCATCATTATGAGCTATACGGCCACCGGCTCGATCCTGGAGCTGGAGAGCCTGGGCGACCTGCACGCCCTGTTTGTCCATAACGGCTGGACCTGGCTGACGGCCGTGTGCGTCATGCTGTTTTCCCTCATGCACTGGCCCTGCGGCACCACCTGCCTGACGATTAAAAAAGAAACCCGGAGCCTTAAGTGGACCCTTGTCTCCTTCGCCGTCCCCACAGCCGCCGGCTTGGCCGCCTGCCTGCTGGTAACGAGCGTCGCGCGCCTTTTAGGGCTGGCGTGAGCAAAGAGCGCAAAACCGATTCGTCAAACAGCCTGGCCGGAGCGTTTTAGACGCTCCGGTTTTGGGTATTGACAAAAAGAGTTAGATATATTAAACTTTAACCAGGTTAGTATGTTCTAACTTATTTTTCAGCAACATAGTTAGTTTGCTCTAACATGTGAACAGGGGGAATACAATGATGCCGATTACAATGGCAAAGGCCGGCGAATCCGTGCCTATCAGAAAAATCACCGGGAATGACGCGACCCGCCGGCACCTGGCCGAGCTCGGTTTTGTGGTGGGCGAGTGTGTCACCGTGGTTTCCCAGATCGGCGGCAGTATGATCCTTTCGGTTAAAGACAGCCGGATAGCCCTGGACAAAGCCATGGCCAACCGCATCTTGATATAAAGGAGAGGCAGCATGAAGACATTGAAGGACGCGAAGATCGGCCAGACGGTGACCGTCCGCAAGCTCCACGGCGAGGGCGCCGTCAAGCGCCGCATTATGGATATGGGCGTTACGAAGGACACGGAGATCTACATACGCAAGGTGGCGCCTCTGGGCGACCCGATTGAGGTCACCGTCCGCGGCTACGAGCTGAGCATCCGCAAGGCCGACGCGGAAATGATTGAGATTTTGTAAGGAGGCAGTCCCATGAGCATAAAAATAGCCCTTGCCGGCAACCCAAACTGCGGCAAGACCACCATGTTTAACGACCTGACGGGCTCCGCCCAATACGTGGGCAACTGGCCCGGGGTCACCGTTGAAAAAAAGGAAGGCAGGCTCAAGGGCCACAAGGACGTCATCATCCAGGACCTGCCGGGCATCTATTCCCTCTCGCCCTATACGCTGGAGGAGGTTGTGGCCCGCAATTATCTTGTGAATGAAAAGCCCGACGCCATTATCAACATCGTGGACGGGACGAATATCGAACGCAACCTGTACCTGACCACCCAGCTCATCGAGCTGGGCATCCCCACCGTCATCGCCGTCAACATGATCGACATCGTGCGGAAAAACGGCGATGTGATCAGCCTTAATAAGCTGGGCGAGGCGCTGGGCTGCGAGGTTGTGGAGACCAGCGCCCTCAAGGGCACCGGCTCCCGGGAAGCCGCCGAGAAGGCCGTCGCTTTGGCCCGCAAAGCACAGTCTGAACCCCCGCGCATCCCCTCCGTGTTCGACGGCAGCGTGGAGCACGCCATCGCGCACATTGAGGAGACCCTGGAAGGCAGGGTGCCGGACCGGTACCTGCGCTGGTATGCCATCAAGCTGTTTGAGCGGGACGAAAAGGTCCTGGAGGAATTAAACCTAGACAGCGCGCTCCGGGAGCATCTGGAGACCCACATCGCCGCCTGCGAGCAGGAAATGGACGACGACGCCGAGAGCATCATCACCAATCAGCGTTACGCCTACGTCTCGCGGCTTGTCTCCGCCGCCGTCCGGAAAAAGGCGCGCGCGGGCGGCACAACGTCGGATAAGATTGACCGGATCGTGACGAACCGAATCCTGGCGCTGCCCATTTTCGCGCTTGTCATGTTCTGCGTGTACTACATCTCCATCACCACCGTCGGCGACCTGGTCACCGGCTTTACAAACGACGTGCTCTTCGGCGAATGGATCATCGGCGGGTTGGGCTCGTGGCTGAGCGGCATCGGCGTCGCCGACTGGCTGACCGGACTGATCGTGGACGGCATTGTGGGCGGCGTCGGCGCGGTCATCGGCTTTGTGCCGCAGATGCTGATCCTGTTTTTGATGCTGTCGGTCCTCGAGGATGTGGGCTACATGGCCCGCGTGGCCTTCATCATGGACAGAATCTTCCGCAAGTTCGGCCTGTCCGGCAAGAGCTTTATCCCCATGCTGATCGGCTCCGGCTGCGGCGTGCCCGGCGTTATGGCCTCGCGCACCATTGAAAACGAACGCGACCGCCGCATGACCGTCATGACGACAACCTTCATCCCCTGCGGCGCCAAAATGCCTATCGTGGCCCTGTTCGCCGGCGCGCTGTTCGGCGGCGCGGGCTGGGTTGCCACCTCCGCGTACTTCATCGGCGTGGCGGCCGTCATCATCTCCGGCATCATTCTCAAGAAGACCAAGCCCTTTGCGGGCAACCCCGCGCCCTTTGTCATGGAGCTCCCGGCCTACCATGTCCCCTCCCTGGGCAATGTGCTGCGCAGCACCTGGGAGCGCGGCTGGAGCTTTATCCGGCGCGCGGGCACCGTCATCCTGGCCTCCTCCGTCATCCTGTGGTTCCTGCAGGCCTTCGGCTTCGTCGACGGCGTGTTCGGAATGGTGGAGGACAACAACACGAGCCTATTATCCGCCATCGGCGGCGTGATCGCCCCGATTTTCACGCCCCTGGGCTTTGGCGACTGGAAGGCCGCCGTGGCCACCCTGACCGGTCTCATCGCAAAGGAAAACGTCGTGGGCACCTTCGGCGTCCTGTACGGCTTTGCCGAGGTGGCGGAGGACGGCGCGGAGATCTGGGC
>JAJUHI010000209.1 GCA_029267955.1 Sporobacter termitidis
AACTTTTTGCCCTTGCTCCTTGACTCTACGAATAACCTCAATTTTGAAATTCTTGTCGTAATTTTTTGCTGGCATTTTGACCCCTCCATTAATTTTATTATACCAGCCATTCTGGGTGTCTATCAAATTGGGGTAGGGTCATACCAAACAAACGATACACAGCAGAATTAAACAGATAGTAGTTGAGACTATACATCGAGAAAGACTCAGTTATCGTAAAGCTGCTCGAGAGTTTGAAGTTAGGGATCACAAGCGGGATGCAGCGTGGGAGCGCATCTACCTTACGGAAGGCCCGGAGGGATTAGCGGTTGAGCGCCATGGTCGTGGGAGCACAGGCAGGCCAAAGGAACTGCCGTAAAAGGTGGAGGAAGACCTGCTGGCAGAGGTGCAGCGGCTTCGGGCGGAGAATGCGTACCTAAAAAACTTGCAAGCCTTGGTTTTGGAAGAAGAGCGACGCCAGCGCAAAAAACGCAGGTGACCCAAATACTGAGGCTAGAGTTTCCATTGGCATTGTTGCTATCTATCGCTCAGCTGCCTCGGGCATCTTACTATTATCATGTCCAAAGGCAGAAAAAACCCTTCGGGTTTTGAAAGCACGAAGGGTTTTTTGTGTATAACTCTAACCGTTTTTTTTCGTAATGGTGCCGTCCTGCTTTAGGATGCTGTCCGGGGGGACGACGCCCCGGACCGAGGTGAGCGGGTAAATGACGCTGTTTCTGCCCGCCACGGTGCCCGGGTTTAACACCGCGTTGCAGCCCACCTCCGCATGGTCGCCCAGTATGGCGCCGAACTTTTTCATCCCCGTTTCGATTTTCTCGTCGCCGCAGCGGACGGCGACGGGGCTTCTGTCGGCTTTGACGTTGGAGGTTATGGAGCCGGCGCCCATATGCGCCTTGTAGCCGAGAATGGAGTCTCCCACATAATTGTAGTGGGGCACCTGTACGCCGTTGAACAAAATCACGTTTTTCAGCTCCGTGGAGTTGCCCACAACGGCATGGTCGCCCACGATGGCCGAGCCCCGGATAAAAGCGCAATGACGGATCTCGGCGTTTCTGCCGATGATGCAGGGGCCCTGAATATGCGCCGAAGGGTACACCGTAGCCGTGCGGGCGATCCAGACGTCCTCGGACGGGTGGTCGTATTCTTCCGGCGACAGGGTTTGTCCCAGCTTAATGATAAACGATTGTATTTTCGGCAGGACCTCCCAGGGAAACGTGCAGCCGTCAAATATCTCCGCCGCGATGGTTTCCTTAAGGTCGAGCAACTCAGAAATCCTGATACTGTCGGTCATATAAATTCTACTCCGCTGTCAGTCGTGGTCCTCGCCGCAGTTGCACTCGCCGCCGCTGTGGTCGCCCTGGCATACATTGTCCTCGTCCCTGAGGATTGCCAGCGTGTTCCGGTCCATGGATTCCAGCGCCTCCATGACGGACAGGCCGGGGGCGGTGTAACGGGTGACGCAGGCGTTGGCAAACACATTATAAAGGGCCGGCGTCATCACCCCGGTAATGACGGCCTCGCAGTCCCGCTCGATGATGGTGTCGGCCAGGGCCTGCGCGCCGGCGGTGTTCTCAAGGGTCTCCACGGACCGGACGGTCAGTTTGGCGGCGTTGTCGTCCGTATCGACGATCAACAGCCAGCGGCAGTTTTCAAATTGCCCGGAAACAGGGCTTGACGTTTCGCGCCCGTCGGCGCTGACAGCAATCAGCATAAAGCACTTCTCCTGTGTTGTGTTTTAATTAAATATCATTTAAGTATTATCGCATACGGGACGTCCGACTTCAATCAGTTTTTGATGAAGGCCTCCGATATAAACTTGTACAGCGGACAAGGGGACTGAAACCCCTCCGCCAGCGTATCAGCCAGGTCCGGGGAGAAGAACAGGTCGTCCGGGACTTGCGTCCGGCCGAGCCACCACCGCTTCCGGTTGAGCCAGCCTTTAAGCGTGGGCGGGGCGTCGGGGTAACGGTCTTTTTTATACATTTCGCCCTCCAGAGAAAACAGCCCCCGGCGCTCAATATCCCGGACAATCCCGGCAAAACGGCGGCTGTCCGACAAGACGGCGTCCCGCAGCAGCGCCATGCCCGCGGTTGTGGGGTGATAAAGCTGCAGGCCGTACCGGTAACCGTCGGCAGAGGCGTCCATAAAAAAGCCGGGGATGTCGGTATCGCGCCCTGACCCGGCGCGGTAATGGAGATACATATAGGTTTTCATCGGCTCGGTCCGTGAAAAACGCGCGTCGTTATACGCGCCCGACACGCAGCGGGCGGGGCGGACGCAGAGGCCCGGGTCAATGGCCGTCATCACGGGGACAAGCGCTTCGTGCAGCGCCAAGAGCGGTCCTTTGACGTGGGCGTCATAGTCCGCCCGCAGTGAGTCAAAGGCTGCCTTGCTGTTGTCGAGCCTGATGCGGACGAAGTATTCAAGCGTTTTCTCCGAAAAGCCCTGAAATGACATCTAAAACTCCTTTGCGTGCGGCAATCCCGGTTTCATCGAATACACCGGCAGGCCAAGGAACCAATGGTTCCTTTGTGAGCCTGCCCTACAGGGACACTTACTCCCGGTACCGCACCCCCGCGCACCCCGGCGTATCAGCGCGTCTGTTTGAAAAGCAGCTTACCCAGGGCCGCTATATCCGCTTTTTGGCCGTGCCGGGCCGCGAGGTCGGCGCAGTGGGCCAGAATCCGCTCTTTCGCTTCGGCGGTGGGCAGGAGCGGATCATTAAGCCAGTCGGCGGCCCAGTCGTCCACAAGACAGTAGACGTTGGCCGGCCAGCCGTATTCCGACCCGTCAAAGCTGACCTTCCGCCGGTTGCCGCAGACGGTGATGTAAAACTCTCTCTGCAGCGTGACGAGCGCGCCGTCCACCGCGCCGGCGCCTTCGCTCTTTCGGACCTGCATTTTTCGGCGGATTTCCGCCGTGTCCAGCGCGCCGCCGCCCTCAAAGAGCTTGTACACGTCGCGGACGAGCTGTTTGACGGTCCCCCAGCGGTAGCGGTCCTCCATGTCCCCGTCGGGGCGGCAGGCGGAGTAGAAGAGGGGATAGAGCGCTTTTGAGATAAAGCCCTTTTTGCCGCCCAGGATATTACCGAAGGCCAGGCGTTTTTCCGCCGCGGCCCGGTCCTTCCACATCCAGGGGTCGGTCTCCGCATCGCCGGTGTGCCACTGGTGGGGGGCGGTCAGCTTCTCCAGGACGGGCATGCCCTCGGGGGCTTTGCCTAAAAAGAACATCAGGCCGCAGTCGTCGGCATACGCCAGAAAATCCGAATAGGTGCCCAGCATCCGCCATCATCTCCTTTATAACTCGGCACCATTATACCATAGTAAAGCCAAAATAACCCCAAAATATGACTTTTTACAAGAAAATACGACCAAAATACGCCCCCGGGCGTATGGCATTTTCCGGCCGGACGCGGTATGATGAGGTCAGACGGCGCCGCAAAATACGACATTGGAGGCGACATTTATTATGTACATCATCGGTTTCCTCGTTTACATCGCGCTGCTTGTGGGAATGACGCTTTTAGGCGGCGCGCCCGCCAGCTTTGTGGATATGCCCAGCATCGTCGTGATTCTGGTGCTCAGCCTTTCCATGCTGTTGGCTTCAGGGCTGCTGCCGGACCTGATA
>JAJUHI010000210.1 GCA_029267955.1 Sporobacter termitidis
ACCTTTGCCATGAACTTCAGCGTGACGATTCCCTTGTTTGCAAAGCAGGTGCTCCTGCTGGAGGAGACGGGCTACGGCTTTTTGATGTCGGCCACCGGCATCGGCGCTCTGGCGGGCGCATTGGCCATGGCCGCCCTCAGCCGCGGCGGGCCGCGGAACGTGTATATATATGTCTTCCCGATTATCGTCGGCGCGCTGCTGGTGGGCACCGGCCTGTCCGGCCACGCTATCGCGGCGGCGGTCATACTGGCGGTGATCAGCTTCTTCTACATGATTTTCATGTCCAGCGTCAACACCACGCTACAGTCCGGCGCGACGGATGAATTCAGAGGGCGCGTTGTGAGCGTGTACTCCTTAGTGGTATCGGGGTCGACGCCCCTGGGCAACCTCTTTGCCGGGGCCGTTTCCGAGCGCTTCGGCGCCCGGGCGGGCTTTACCATCTGCGGGGCCCTGATCGTGGTGCTGCTGCTGGCGCTTTTAGCGCTGCAAAAACGAAAAACAGAGCCTGAAACGTGAATAATAAACAAGAAGCGCCCTCCTGCGGGGGCGCTTCTTGATTGCGTCGACAAATCGAAAAGATTTCACTTGATTAAAGTAATAAATTGCTTTAGAATACTAAAACACAGAGAAAACCAGTTGTAGGGGAATCGAGATGAAGAAGACATTTGTAACACTGGAGAAGCTGAAAGAGATAGCGGAGCACTATCCGACGCCGTACCATCTGTACGACGAAAAGGGTATCCGCGAAAACGCCCGGCGGCTGAAACAGGCTTTTTCATGGAATCCGGGCTTTAAGGAATACTTTGCCGTCAAAGCCACGCCCACGCCGGCCATATTGAAGATTCTCCACGAGGAAGGCTGCGGGACGGACTGCTCGTCCCTGACGGAACTGATGATGAGCGAGCGCTGCGGCATCACCGGCGAAGAGATCATGTTCTCCTCCAACGCCACGCCCCCGGAGGAATTCTTAAAGGCCCGGGAGCTGGGCGCGATCATCAATCTGGACGATTACACCCACGTGGAGTTTTTAAACAAGCTCTGCGGCATCCCGAAAAAGATCTGCTGCCGTTTTAACCCGGGGGGCTACTTTACGATTTCCAATCAGATTATGGATAACCCCAGCGAGCAGAAATACGGCATGACCAAGGAGCAGATGATCCAGGCCTACCGCCGGCTCATGGAGCTGGGGGCGGAAGAGTTCGGCATCCACGCCTTTTTGGCCAGCAACACCCTCTCCAACGAATACTACCCGAAGCTGGCCTCCCAGCTGTTTGAGCTGGCGGTGGAGCTGCGGCGGGAGACGGGGGCCAACATCACCTTCATCAATCTCTCCGGCGGCATCGGCATCCCCTATAAACCGGAGCAGCCGGAAAACGATATCATGGCCATCGGCGAGGGCGTCCGCAAGGCGTATGAATCCATCCTGACCCCGGCGGGGATGGGCCATGTGGCCATCTTCACGGAGCTGGGCCGATTTATGCTGGGCCCCTACGGCTGCCTCGTGGCCCGCGCCATCCATGAGAAGCATATATATAAGGAATACATCGGTCTGGACGCCTGCGCCGTGAACCTGATGCGCCCGGCCATGTACGGCGCGTACCACCACATCACCGTCATGGGCAAGGAAGACCAGCGGCCGGACCACGTCTACGACATCACCGGCTCCCTGTGCGAGAACAACGACAAGTTTGCCATTGACCGGCCGCTGCCGAAAATTGATATCGGCGACTTTATCGTCATCCACGATACCGGCGCCCACGGCTTTTCCATGGGGTACAACTATAACGGCAAGCTGCGCTCGGCGGAACTCTTGCTGCAGGAGGACGGCAGCGTCCGGCTCATCCGCCGCGCCGAAACGCCGGAGGACTATTTTGCCACGGTTATATTTGATTGATATTAAACACAATAAGGGGGCGTTCTTCGATGGAGAAGAAACGCATCGTCGTCAAGGTCGGCACCTCCACGCTGTGCCACGGCGGGAACGGGATGAATTTCCGCAACATCGACCTGCTGACGCGGACGCTTTCGGATATTAAAAACGCCGGCCACCAGGTGATCCTGGTCTCCTCCGGCGCCATCGGCGCCGGCTGCGCCAAGCTCAACATGTCTGAGCGTCCGTCGGATGTCCGCATCCAGCAGGCGGTGGCGGCCGTGGGCCAGTGCGAGCTGATGCACATCTACGACAAGTTCTTCGGCGATTACAGCGTCTCGGTGGGGCAGATTCTGCTCTCCCGGGACGACGTGGATAAGCCCATCATCAAGCAAAACCTGCTGGGCACCTTTGAATCGCTCTTATCCCTGGGCGTTATTCCCGTCGTCAATGAAAACGACTCGGTTTGCATTGAAGAAATCGAGTCGGAGCGCAAGGTGTTCGGCGGCAACGACATCCTGTCCGCCGTGGTGGCCGTGCTGGTGGAGGCGGACCTGTTGGTGCTGCTGTCGGACATCGACGGCCTGTACGACGGCGACCCCCACCAAGACCCCTCCGTCAAGCTCATCCGCCTGGTGGAGGATATCGACAGCGTCCGGGCTCTTGCCGGCGGCGCCGGCAGCGAATTCGGCACCGGCGGCATGGCGATGAAGCTGGAAGCGGCGCGAATCGCCACGGAAAACGGCATCGACATGGTCATCGCCAACGGCGAAAATCCCCAGTGCCTGTATACAATCCTGGAGGGCGGGGAAGTGGGGACCCTCTTCAAGAGCCGATAGCGGATATACATTTATATATACCGGAAAGGAGACGGTGTTCATGACGGCGGTAAGAGAGCAGGCAATGCGCGTCAAAGAAGCGGCGGGGTTTATGATGACATGCCCGACGGCTAAAAAGAACGCGGCGCTTTTAGCCATTGCCCAGTCGCTGTCCGACAGCAAGGCGGAGATCCTCGCAGCCAACGCGGTGGACATGGAAAAAGCAAAGGAGTCCGGCATGAAGCCGTCCATGATGGACCGTCTCATGCTGGATGAAAAGCGCATCGACGCCATTGCCGACAGTGTCCGGGAGGTGGCGGCGCTGGGGGACCCCGTGGGCGTCGTCGACATGATGTCCACCCGCCCCAACGGCCTTGTCATCGGGCGGAAAAAGGTGCCCCTGGGCCTCATCGCCATCATCTACGAGTCCCGGCCCAACGTGACGGTGGACGCCGCCGTCCTGTGCTTAAAGGCGGGCAACGCCGTGCTGCTGCGCGGCGGCAAGGAGGCCTTCAACTCCAACAACGCGCTGACAAACATCATGCGCCGGGCCGTCAAGGGCGCCGGCCTGCCGGAAGACGCCGTCAGTCTGGTGCAGGACACCTCCCGGGAGAGCGTGGACGCCGTCATGGGCCTGACGGGCATCGTGGATGTGCTCATCCCCAGAGGCGGGGCGGGGCTAATTAATCACGTGGTGGCAAATGCCAAGGTCCCCGTGATTGAGACGGGCGTCGGCAACTGCCACGTCTATGTGGAGGCTTCCGCCGACCTGGACATGGCCGCGGAGATCATCTATAACGCCAAATGCTCCCGGCCCTCCGTGTGCAACGCCGCCGAGACGCTGCTGGTGGACCGGAGCATCGCGCCGGCCTTCCTGCCCAAGGCCAAAAAGCTCCTGGAC
>JAJUHI010000211.1 GCA_029267955.1 Sporobacter termitidis
CAGCAGGGGGAACTCTATGTACTGCTGGAGGGAGTTGTCGTCGATGACCTTGCCGGGCATGCCCGCCCAGCGCATGTTCTTGGGCATCATCATCTCCATGGCGGGCCCTTCGCCGGCAAAGATCAGCCCCACGTCCGCCGCGGTGTCGGGGTCGAAATCGTTGAGGTATTTCACCACAGCGTTGCGCATTTTCGTCAGGGACGTGTCGTAGATGACCTCCGCCACGGTGTACCCCGCGTTGAACACGGGGAACAGCTCCGGCGGCGGGTTGAGGGGCACCCGGTCCGGTTCCTTCAGTGCGATGGCGTCTTGAATCCGCTTTACCTTCTCGTCGTAACGCTTCTGGTTTTCCGCTGTCATCGTTCATTCGCCGCCCTTTCAATATTTCAGATAGTATTTGGGTTCAGCCGATACCGTTTATCCAGTTATATTCCGTGTACGATGGTGTTTATGCGGGTTGTCCCTTTTTGAGCTGTTTTATCTTGCGAAAATCTCTCTGGACTCTATGTAGACCGCCTCGGTGAAGGCCGGGGTCAGCGCCGGGCCGGCGTAAAAGCCCAGCTGGGCGGGTTTGCCCGGCCTGCAAAACCGCCGGGCAAACTCCCTGCCCCTACGGCGCTGCTCCTCCTCGCCGGCAGCAGCCGGATCAAAGGGCTCCGGCACCACGGAGATGCAGATTTTATCGCCGTAGTCGTCCCACAGCTTGTGGGTGTCGTTCATCGTCTGGGGGTCCCAGCCGTCAAAGCCGGCCTCGATAAAGCACTGGATGCGGTCCTCGCCATGGCCGCAGGAGTGGAGCGTCACATACCGGCCCTTGGCGTGGATGTGGTCGTTGAGGGCCTTCATGTACGGCACAAACAGCTCCCGGGCCACCTCCTGGGAGAAAAACGGCGCCTTCTGGGCCGCCCAGTCGTCGTGGATGTTAAACCCGTCCAAACTGGGCCAATACGCGCAGAACTTATCCACCAGACGGATGGCCAGGTCCGTCATCGCCTCGAAGAGGGCTTTGACCGCGTCCTTCTGGTCCTCGTCGATGAGGGCCATGGCGGCGGGGGCAAAGTCCATAAAGGATACCAGCCGCTCAAACCAGAAGCCGTTGACCAGCGTCACCATGTTGGACACCCGCCAGTCCAGCTTTGTCTTTTCGGCCTCCCCGGCCCAGTCCCAGGCGTCGATATCCGGGATTTTGATCTTATCCTTCCACTCGTTGGCATTTTTCAGGAGGGGCTCGCCGGGCCGGACGATGGAGCCGCCGGCAGACTCGACCCATTCCCATTCAATGCCGAAGACATCGGTGACGCCCTCGGGGCCGCCCCGGCCCAGGGTGTTGTTGTAGATGCCGGGCAGCATCATGCTGCTGTCCCCCGGCAGCGGCAACCAGTAGGGGTGCTTGTCGTAAAAGAGCGCTGCGATGTTCTCGCGGGGGCTGACGGGCGTGTCGCGCAGGGGCTGGCCGGGTCCGAAAAAGGCGGGGAGCGTGTCGACGACCCGCAGTTCGCCCGGGACAAAGGGAATGCGTCTGTTCATGGCGGATACCCTCCTGCTTTATGGCATTTTTAATAAATATATTATAGATTTCGCAAATGTTTATTTCAACATATATAAAGAAGCCCTGCCATTCGTTTGATTGACAGGTCTTTCCGCTGGGGATATAATGCGCGTAAAACAGCGTGGAAAGGATCAGATACATATGCTCCAGTACCCGAATCTTTTTGCCCCCGTCAAGGTGAGCGGCGTCCTGTTCCGCAACCGCATTTTCGCTTCGGCCACCGGGGCCGCCGACATCCGCTCGGACAAGTCGCTCCCGGACAGCGCGCTTTTGTATTACGCCCGCAAGGCCCAGGGCGGCGCCGCTCAGGTCACCGTGGGCGAGTGCCAGGTGGACCACCCCGGCGGCGGCTCCCGGGGCGGTGTCTGCGTCGATTTGTCGGACTTCGGCAGCATCCAGTGGCTGTCCCGCCTGGCGGACGGCATCGCCATCCACGGCGCGGTGGCCTCGGCGGAGCTGTGCCACGCGGGCCGGTACTCCCATACCGGCTACGGCCCCTCCGATGGCGAGGTGGACCCGGGGGTATTCTGTCACGCCATGAGCGAGGAGAAAATCCTCAGCACCATACAGGCCTACGCCAACGCCGCCCGCTTTGCCAAGACCTGCGGCTTCGGCATGGTCACCGTCCACGGCGGCCACGGCTGGCTGCCGCAGCAGTTTTTCAGTCCCTACTACAACTTCCGCACGGACCGCTGGGGCGGCTCGGCGGAGAACCGCGCTAGATTCGCCATTGCCGTCTGCGACGCCATCCACGAGGCCTGCGGCAAAGACTTCCCGGTGGAGATCCGCATCAGCGCCACGGAGTTTGAGGATGGGTACGATCTGGACGGCGGCATCGAGTACGCCCGGCTGCTGGACGGCCACGCGGACATTATCCATGTGTCCGTGGGCGTCCACGGCAGCCTGTCTAACGACCACTGGCTGGCCACCTGCCCGACCATGTTCCGGGAGGACGGGATTAACGTCAAGTACGCCGCGGAGATCAAAAAGCATGTGAAAAGCTCGCTGATTACGGCGGTGGGCTCCCTCTCCGACCCGGAGCTGATGGAGGAGATCATCGCCACCGGCAAGGCGGATTTCGTGGCGCTGGCCCGGGAGCTCCTGTGCGACCCGGATATGCCCAACAAGGCCCGGGACGGGCGCGCCGGCGAGATACGCCAGTGCCTGCGGTGCATGAGCTGCTGGTCCAACATGATGAAGGGCGGTTTTTACTGCGCTGTCAACCCCGAAACGGGCCGGGAGACGGAAACCCGGCACCCGCTCCCGCCAGCAAAGCCAAAGCGCGTGCTGGTGGCCGGCGGCGGCATCGCCGGCATGCAGGCGGCGCTGACGGCCGCCGCGGAGGGGCATGAGGTCATCCTCTGCGAAAAGTCCGGCAGGCTGGGCGGCGGCATCCGCTGCGAGGAAAAGGTCCCCTTTAAACGGCATGTGGCGGACTACATCGCCCTGCAGGAATCCCTATTACATAAATCCTCCGTCCAGCTGCGGCTGAATACCGAGGCGACGCCGGAGCTTGTCCGGGCGCTGCGGCCGGACGCGGTGATTGCCGCCGTGGGCGCAAGGCCCCTGGCGCCGCCCATCGAGGGCATTGAGCGCGCCCTGGGCGCCATTGAGGTTTATGAAAACCCGGCCCTTGCCGGACGCCGCGTCGTCATCATCGGCGCCGGCCTTGTGGGCGCGGAGCTGGCCATCTACCTGACGCAGCTGGGCCATGACGTGACGCTGTTGGAGCAGGGCCCGGCGCTCAATGCCGAGGGCAACAGCGTCCACGGGCTGGCTATCAACGCCGAGTTCCGGGCGCTGGGGCTGACCCCCCGCTACAACGCGAAGGTCACGCGCGTTACCCCCAATGCCGTCGACTACGACGGCGGCAGCGTCGATACCGACACCGTCGTCTACGCCACGGGCCAGACGCCGCTGACCGACACCGTCACGGCGCTCTCCGCCCTCGCCCCCCGCTTTTACGCCGTGGGCGACTGCACCGGCGCGGGCAACATCATGAAGGCCGTCAAAA
>JAJUHI010000212.1 GCA_029267955.1 Sporobacter termitidis
AAGACGCCGGGATAGCCGCTGGCCGCCATATAGAAGGCGCAGAACAGGTTGTCCTTGGCGTCGGTCAGGGGGTGGGTGATGGGCAGCTGGGACCCTGTCAGCACCACCGGGACGGGGACGTTTTTGAGCATGAAGGACAGCACCGAGGCGGTATAGGCCATGGTGTCGGTGCCGTGGGTCACGACGATGCCGTCGATGGACGTGTCGCTTGTGTACGCCTCAAAGATGCTCCGGGCAATCAGCTGCCACTCCTCCGGCTGGATGTTGGAGCTGTCCAGCTGGAACAGGTCCTTCGCCACCACGTCGTACCGTTCGGGGATGGTGTTGACGATATTCAAGATGTCGGCGCTGAGTAACCCCGGCTGGAGGCCCTCCTGGCCGGACTGGGAGGCAATCGTCCCCCCGGTGGTGATGAACAGGATTTTTTTCTTCATTGTGATTGCCGCCCCTGCTCCCTGTCATAATATTCCCGGCTGTAGGCGTAGAACTCCGTGATGGCGTCCCACAGCCTTTCCGGGTCAGGCTCAAAGATGTTGGCAAAGAAGCCGCCGCCCGCGGCGTAGGTGTCGACGGTGGCGCGGATCTTCTCCGTCAGCTGCTCCCTTGTGTATGTAACGCCGGGCTCCACGCCCTCGATGCCGGTGTTGAAGCCGATTTTACCGCCGTACTTCTGCTTCATGGCCGGGATATCCACGGCCCGGCGCTGGAGCTGGAGAAAGTCGGCGCCCATGTCGATCATATAGGGGATAAACCGGGTGACGTTGCCGCAGGTGTGCTGCATGTAATACGCCCCCTTTGACTTGACATGGTCCACAATGCGCTTTGTGGGCTCAAACACGAGTTCCTCCATGGTCTGGGGGGAGAAGAAGGTGTCCTTTTCCGTGCCCCAGTCGTCGTGCAGGGTGATCAGGTTGACCGGGTACAGGCTGAACATCAGGTCGACAAGCTCGATCACATGCTCCACAAACCGGTCGAAAAACGCCCGGACGGCCGGCCCGTCCAGGGCCAGGGCGTACATGCCCTCGGTATACCCGCCCAAAACGCCGATCAGCCGCTGGATGCAGCCCCAGCCCAGGTCGATCTGCAGGACCTTTCCGGGCTTGTAGACGTTTTTCATAAATTCGTCGGCCTTCGTCTTAAAGTCCCAGTTTTTAAGGTCCGGGAACTTGACCACCCGCTCCCAGTCGTTGATGTCCTCCACTAGGCGCGTGCCCGGCGTATTCGTCGCGCCGCCGGCGGAGACCACCCAGGTCATCGGCACGCCGAACCAGTCGGTATAGCAGTAGTCCTCCGTGGCCCGCCGGCTGAAATCGGCGGCGATCTGGGGCCCGATGGCGATATCCTGCAGCATCAGGTTGTGAAAGTCCGACATGGAGTTGGGCGCCCAGAGGGGCCCTTTCCGCTCCGCGGCCAGCCGGAAGTTTTCCAGCGGCGTGATGGGGGTGTCCAGCTTGGGGATGGTCACCTCAAAGGTGGTAAACAGCACCTGGGCCTTCTCGGTTTGCGCGGCGGGGTCCTTGTACGCCGGTCTCGGATAGCTCATAACAACCTCCAGGCAGAAGCAATAGAAGTAATAAATACACAGAGCGCTAAATATCAGACAAAAATCCAAAATAATTCATAGCTTGTCAAATTATGCAAAAAGCGTTATAGTCATAACAGCAGATATCATTTTATATCAAGCGGCGCAAGCCGACCGGATATGACTGCGGGGGATGACCATGACGATTTTTGCTGAAAGCGAAAACTACATCATTACCGGCGAATCCGAAAACGCATGGCTTGGCTTTAAAGAGGAGACCGGCAAAAAGGTGCTCGTCGGCGACTTTTACGGCGGCCTTCAGGCCGCGGCGATCGCATCAGACGAGAGCTTTTGCGCCCTGGCCGGCTGCGGCCTGGTGGTCTATTATCTGGCGCCGCCCTTCCGGGAGTATGTCAGCGGAGCCAAAACCGCGCAGTGGCGGGAGTTTTTCAGGTCCTTCGACGATATCATGTGGATTGACGCGGTCGAGCTGGCCGGCGGTTCGACGCTGATTTTAACCGTGGCGGAAGAAGCCGGCGCCGTTAAATACATATTCGACCTTGACACCGGCAGCCTCAAGCCCTGCTGACGTCCGCCGGCTCCAGCCGCGCCTTCATGGAGACCTTCCTAGGCGTGTCCAGGGCGTCGAATTTGATGAGATACGCGCCCCTGTCGGTATCGATATCAAGTATTTCTCCCTTGCCCATAATGCTGTGAACGACCCGGTCGCCGGGCCGGAATTCCGGCCCGGACGCCCGGAGTTCCAGCATTTTTTCATTGGCTGTAACCGCCTGCCTGGCGTCGGACACAAGCCGCGGGTCCAGCTCGCTGGTGTAATGGAGCAGCGGCCGGTCAATATTGAAGATAAACCGCGACGGGTAGCGGTACGAGCCGTCCAGGTTGTGCCCCTCGGCGTCGGAGAGGTACAGGCCCTTTTCCGCACGGGTCGCCGCGACGAAGCAGAGCCGCCGCTCCTCCTCCATGGCTTCCTTGGTGGCGGTCTTTTTGGAGGGGAAAATGCCTTCGCTCAGCGCGCAGATAAACACATAGGGGAACTCCAGCCCCTTGGCCGTGTGGACGGTCATCAGCTTAATAGCGTGCCGGCCCGGGTCCGTATCGGCCGCCGTCATCAGCGCCGCGTAGGACAGGTACGCCTCCGGCGTCGTCTCCTCGCCGCAGGCGATTTCAAACTCGTGGACGGCCTGCTTGAGCTCCGCCAGGTTATCCAGCCGCTCCTGGCTGCCCTCGGTGCGCAACAGCGCCTCGTAGCCGCTCTCGTCTAAGAGCCTTGTCAGAAGCTCCGACGCGGGCAGCTCCTGCCAGACGGCGGCGTAATGCTGTATCAGCTTTAAAAACTGCCGCGCCTTGGTGTTTTTAAAGATGTCGTCGTCCACCGTGCGCTCCAGGGCCTCAAACAGGCTGCAGCCGTTACGGACGGCGTAATCGGACAGATACTCCAGCCGCCGCCGGCCCATGTTCCGCTTGGGGACGTTGACCACCCGCATAAAGGACAGGTCGTCCTGATACACCGCCAGGCGCAGGTACGACAGCGCGTCCTTGATCTCCCTGCGGGAGAAAAACTGCACGCCGTTGTAAATCGTATACGGCAGCTGCTCGTCCAAAAAGACCTCCTCCAGCGTCCGCGACACAAAATGCGCCCGATACAGGATGGCGATATCGGATAGGCGCACCCCCTGACCGGCAAGGGTCTTGATCTGCCGGGCAATCCACCGGGCCTCCGCCTCGGCGGTTTTGGCGTGGTGATACACCGGCAGGTCCCCGTCCGGCAGCATGGGGATCAGGTCCTTTTTAATGCGGTTTTCGTTTTTGTCGATGAGGGAATTGGCCGCGGCCAGAATCTGCGGGGTGGAGCGGTAGTTTTCCATCATCATGAGGGTTTTGACGTTGGGGAAGTTTTTGTCAAACTCCAGCAAAAACCGGACGCTGGCGCCACGCCAGGAGTAGATGGTCTGGTCCGGGTCCCCCACGATGAACAGGTTTTTA
>JAJUHI010000213.1 GCA_029267955.1 Sporobacter termitidis
AAGCCGGCCTCGATATCGCCCTGGACCGTGAAGGCGTACGAGACGTTGCCCTTTTTGGGGTGATTCGGGTCGGGGCGCGGGTCGAACATGCCGCCGGCGATGTCCTGCAGCTCCGGCGGACGGATGACGGGCGCGTCCTCCCGTCGGCCCTTGAGGATGTCCACCACGTGAGGCAGGACTTCCCATCTGACGTCCAGCTGGCGCAGGGCCTCCTCGCAGATGTCCTCGCTTTCGGCGACCACGATGACGGCCACCTCGGCGCCCTCCTGGTCGGCGATGTTGTCAAGATACGGGCGGCGCTTGCCGAAGCTGAAGGGCGTCGCGCCGAGATTTTTCAGTTCTTCGTCCTCCCAGGTGATGATATCCACCACGCCGGGCAGGGCCCTTGCCCTGGTCGTGTCCACGCTGAGCACCCTGGCGTTGGCGTAGGGGCTTCTCAAAAACTTGGCGTGGAGCATGTTGGGGACAACGTAATCAATGCCGAATTTAGCAACGCCAGTAGCCAGGGCGTAGGATACCTTGCCGGGGAGATTGGGTTTGCCAACAACTCTGAAGGTTTCTCTTTGTCCGTTGACACCGACTAAATCAGCCATAGATCATGCTCCCTTCGACATTTTCTCTGCCGCTTCCAGGATGGCAGTGGCATGCCGCGGGTATGTACCGCAGATGCAGATGTTACCGGAAAGGGCCTCCTTGATTTCATCCTCCGTCGGGTTCGGGTTCTTGTCCATCAGGGCCTTTGCCGTCACAAGGAAGCCCGGCGTGCAATAACCGCACTGCATGGCGTCCCACCGGCAGTAGGCGTCGATCAGCGGCTTCCACTTGGGATCGGCCGCGATGCCCTCGATGGTGGTGATGGACTTACCCTCGCACTCCGCCGCCAGCACCGTGCAGGACAGGGCGGTCCGGCCGTCGATGATGACGGTGCAGGAGCCGCAGACGCCCTTGTTGCACATATGCTTGGCGCCGGTGAGGTTCAGCCGGAACTGGAGCGTCCGCTGCAGGGTCCAGTGGGGCTCAATGAGCACTTCGCAGTCTTTGCCGTTAATCGTCAGGGTGACGACGATCGGCGCCGCGGTGTCGGGATGCTCGGCAGCATAATGGCAGGAAAGGTCGGAGTGGCTCCCGAACACCCGGTTACAGAGCGGACAGCGGAATTCGGTAAGCGTCGCCGGTATGGCGCGAATCGCTTCCGCCGCCTTTGCCTGTGTGGTTTCGTGAGTAAACACAGACATGTAGAATCCTCCTATTGTTTTTTACTTTATTTTACGATAGATGCCGCAGAATAGCAAGGAAAAGCGCACGCAAAGGGACATGTAATATAAAGGCATCGGAGCCCTGCGGTACAACGGTATGTGCCGCAGGGCTCATGGACGTCATGTACCGCCAGTCAACTGAAGCAAATAGTCAACTTAAGCTGGCAGCGCCGCAGCTGTTTGGTCGGTTTATTTTTTTGAGGGGTCTACCCAGTCGAGGTCCTTGCGCGCTTTGCCGAAGGGCTCGCCGCCCTCGGGGATGCCCCACATCGGCGGCGGGGGCGGCGCGTCTTTGCCGTCGCCGGAGGGGGGCGCGAAGTTCTTCATCATTTCCGCCATGCGCTCGGCCATTTTCTTTTCTCTTTCGGGACCGGTGAGGCAGTAGTCCTCGATGGTCGCGTGCAGGGCGCGCAGCTGCGCCGCGCGCTGCTCGCCGGTGTTGTGGTCCGGGAGCACGATGATGCGGTCGTTCTCAATGCCTTCCTTGAGGATTTCAGCCAGCTCCACCGGGTCGATGCCCTGGGCGTGGATGGCGTTGAGGGTTTTTATTGTGCCCTCGCTGACATGATAGCCCCTGTTCTGCAGGTGCGCGGGGCGGTATTTTTCCGCGTTGCCGATATTGGAGCGGATATTGCCCGGGCAGAGCACCGTGGCGCCCGCGCCGTAGGGCTTGAGCGCCTCGGCGTAGGAGTACATCAGGTTGTTGACGGCAGCCTTGGCCGCGGAGTACGGGCCTGTGGTGGAGCCGGCCATGAACGCGCCCATGGACGAGGTGGTGACCACGTGGAACTCCGTCTTGTGCGCGTACGCCTTGATCATGCGCGGCACAAAAATCAGAAGGCCGTTGACAACGTGGTTCAGGCAAACGCCCATGACCCAGTCAAAATCGTCAAAGGTGGAGGCTTCGATGGGGCCGAAGGAGTTGACGCCGGCGGTCTGGATGAGAAGATGCGGCGGGCCGCCGAAAACCGCTTCGACCTTGTCCGCAACGGCCTTGTACTCGTCGCGGTTGGTGAGGTCGGCCTTGAGGGCCAGGATATCTTCCTTTTTGATGCCGTAGGCAATGAGCTCCTCAACGGCCTGGTCCAGGGCCTCCTGGCGGACGTCGGCGATGGCGACCTTCATGCCCGCCTTGCCGAACACCTTCGCCTGGCCGAGACCCGCGCCGGAGGCGCCGCCTGTGATGAATACGATTTTACCAGCGAAATCTTTCATTATGTACACTCCTCCATTAAAGAATTTTGATTACTTCTTTTTTTTGTCCGCGGCGACCCAGTCCAGGTCGGGCCGCGCCTGGCCGAACATTTCAAAGGGTTTATCGCTGGGGGGCATCGCGCCGAAGCCCTGGCTCTTCTCGAACTGTTTCATCATCTCAGCCTGTTTCTTTTCTTCCTCGCGCAGCTGGGCCATACCCTCCACGGAGGAGAACTTGATGACCTTTTCCAGGGAGTTGCGCACCATCTTCGCCTCCGGGTCGTGGGGCAGGGACAGGGGCAGGCCGTTATCGATGGCGTATTTGAGATGTCTGGCCAGCTCCACCGGGTCCATACCCTGGGCGTGGATGGCCTTGAGGGCGTTTATGGTGCCCTCGGAGGTGTAGTAGCCGGTGTTCTGGAGGTGTGCCGGCCGCGTTTTGATGGCCTCGCCGATGTTGGAGTTGATGTTGGCCGGGCATTGAACGGTAACGCCGATGCCGTAGGGCTTGAGGGCCTCGTAGTAGCTGAAGGCCAGGTTGTTGACGGCGGCCTTTGACACGGAGTAGGGGCAGTCGGTGGCAAAGCCGTCAAAGGCGCCCATGGACGAGACGATGGCGATGTGGCCGCCCTCTCTGTTGATGGTGCCGTTGGCGGTGTTATACGCCTTGATCATGCGGGGGACGAAGATGACCATGCCGTTGATGACGCCGCCCAGATTGACGCCCAGAATCCAGTCAAAGTCCTCGAAGGTGGACGCCTCGGCCGGGCCGAAGGAGTTGACGCCGGCGGTCTGGATGAGCAGCTGCGGCGGGCCGCCCCAGTGCTTTTCCGCCTTGTCGGCCGCGGCGATGTACTGCTCGCGGTTGGTGAGGTCCATCTGGATGCCCAGCGCGTCAATACCCATGTCCTTCAGCTCGGCAAGGGCCTTGTCAATGGCCTCCTGCCGGATGTCCACAATGGTGATTTTGGCGCCCAGGCCGCCGAACAGCTTTGCCTGTCCGAGGCCCGCGCCGGAAGCGCCGCCGGTGATAAAGGTAATTTTCCCTGCGTAATCTTTCATAAATCCAC
>JAJUHI010000214.1 GCA_029267955.1 Sporobacter termitidis
CCGGGGCCCTCGTCGCCGCCGTCCTCTTCCTTCTCCGTCCGGGCGATGGAGATCACCCGCGCGTCGTCGCCGATGCGCATGAGCTTGACGCCCTGGGTGGCGCGGCTGTAGGTGTTGATGTCCGACGCCGCCATGCGGATGATGGTGCCGTCGTCGGAGATGATCAGCACGTCGTCGTTGTCGTCCACCACCTTGATGGCCGCCACCTTGCCGGTTTTCTCGGTGATGTTGTAGTTTTTAAGACCCAGGCCGCCGCGGCTCTGCGCCTGTTTTTCCTGGCCGTCGCAGGAGACGCCGCGGAGATACTCGTCAATGGGCGTCCGTTTGCCGTAGCCGTTTTCCGTGACCGTCAGGAGGGACCCGCCCTCCCGGGTGCGCGCGGCGCCCACCACGTAATCGCCCGGGCGCAGCCGGATGCCCCGGACGCCGGCGGCGGTCCGGCCCATGGGGCGCACGTCCGTCTCGCAGAAGCAGATGGCCATGCCGTCGTGGGTGGCGATGAGAATCTTCTGGTTGCCGTCGGTCTCCCGCACGGAGATCAGCTCGTCGTCCTCCTCCAGGGTGATGGCCCGGATGCCCGTATTCCGGATATTCTTAAGCTCCGACAGGTGCATCCGCTTAACCGTGCCCTTTTTGGTGACGAAAACGATATAGGCGTTTTTGTCCTCAATATCCCGGGCGCGGATCATGGCGGAGACCTTTTCGCCGGGCGACACGGGGATGATGTTGACGATATTGGTGCCCTTCGCCTGGCGGCCCGCCTCGGGGATCATGTACCCCTTTTTGCGGTAGACCTGGCCGAAGTTTGTGAAGAACAGGATGTAATCGTGGGTTGAGGCGGTGAAGATGGTTTCCACATAGTCCTCTTCGCGGGTGGTCATGGCCGTGATGCCGCGCCCGCCGCGGCGCTGGGCGCGGTAGGTGCTGGCGGGCATGCGCTTGATATAGCCGCCGTGGGTCAGCGTATAGACGCACTCCTCCTCTTCGATGAGGTCTTCTATGTCGATTTCATCCTCCACGACGGCGATTTCCGTGCGCCGTTCGTCGCCGTATTTGTCGCGGATCTCGGTCAGCTCGTCGATGAGGACGCCCTTTAACTTCTCCTCGTCGGACAGCAGGCTGTCGTAGTAGGCAATTTTTTCAAGGAGCTCCTGATACTCGTTTTCAATCTTGTCCCGCTCAAGGCCCTGCAGGCGCCGCAGCTGCATGTCCAGGATGGCCTGGGCCTGGACCTCCGACAGCGCAAACCGCTCCATCAGGCGCTCTCTGGCGTCGTCGTAGCTGGACCGGATAATGCGGATAACCTCGTCGATGTTATCCACGGCGATGCGCAGGCCTTCTAAGATGTGGGCGCGCTCCTGGGCCTTTTTCTTGTCGTACTGCGTCCGGCGGACGAGCACTTCCTTCTGGAAGGCGATGTACTCGTCAAGAATCTGCCGGAGGGACAGGACCCGCGGCTGCCGCTGGTTTTCCACAAGGGCCAGCATGACGATGGCAAAGGTCGTCTGCAGCTGCGTCATGGCGAAAAGGCGGTTGAGCACCACCTGGGGGTTGGCGTCGCGCTTGAGCTCGATGACAATGCGCATGCCGTCCCGGTCCGATTCGTCCCGGAGGGCGGAGATGCCCTCCAGCCTCTTGTGGTTGACAAGTTCGGCAATGGTCTCCTGCAGGCGGGTTTTGTTCACCTGATAGGGCAGCTCCGTGACAACGATGCGCGTGCGCCCCTGGCCGAACTCCTCCATCTCCGTCCGGGCGCGGACGCGGATCTTGCCCCTGCCGGTGGCATAGGCCGCGCGGATGCCGGCCCGGCCCATAATGATGCCCCGCGTGGGGAAATCCGGCCCCTTGATGTGCTCCATCAAATCGTCCAGCTCGGCGTCCGGGTTGTTCAGGACGCAGATAACCGCGTCGATGACCTCCCGCAGGTTGTGGGGCGGGATATTTGTGGTCATGCCCACCGCGATGCCCGAGGAGCCGTTGACCAGCAGGTTGGGGAACCGGCTGGGGATAACCCGGGGCTCCTTGCGCGTCTCGTCAAAGTTCGGGTCCCAGTCGACGGTGTCTTTTTCAATGTCCCGCAAAAGCTCGGCCGAAATTTTCGACATCCGGGCTTCCGTATACCGGTAAGCGGCCGGCGGGTCGCCGTCGATGGAGCCGAAGTTGCCGTGGCCGTCCACCAGCGGGTAGCGCATGGAGAAATCCTGCGCTAAGCGGACCAGCGCGTCGTAAACGGAGGCGTCGCCGTGGGGATGGTAACGGCCCAGCACGTTACCGACGGCCGTGGCCGATTTTTTAAACGGCTTGTCGCTGGTCAGGTTGTCCTCGTACATCGAATAGAGAATGCGCCTGTGGACGGGCTTGAGGCCGTCCCGGACATCCGGCAGCGCGCGGCTGACGATAACCGACATGGCGTAATCGATAAACGATTTCTCCATTTCCTTTTCCAGGGGAGCAACAATGATTTTTTGATCAGGATACCGGATATCCTTCTTCTCGTTATCCTTACGGGCCATTTATACCAAACCTTTCACGGTTAATTGCTGCATTGCCGGCCGGCAGAGACCTATTTGTCCAGGTTGACGACATATTTGGCGTTGCGCTCGATAAATTCCTTGCGCGGCTCCACGTTTTCACCCATCAAAATGGTGAATATCTCGTCGGCCTTGATGGCGTCCGTCAGCTCGATGCGCTTTAAAATGCGCGTCTCGGGGTTCATCGTTGTCTCCCAGAGCTCGTGGGGGTCCATTTCGCCGAGACCCTTGTTGCGGCTGATGTCAACCTTGCCCTTGCCGTCCTCGCCCCGGAGCTCGGCGGAGATTCTGTCGCGCTCCTCGTCGGAATAGGCGTACCGGACGATTTTTCCCTTCACCAGCTTATACAGGGGCGGCTGGGCGGCGTAGACGTAGCCGCCTTCAATCAGCGGCCGCATGAACCGGAAGAAGAAGGTCAGCAGCAGCGTCCGGATATGGCTGCCGTCCACGTCGGCGTCGGCCATGATGATAACCTTGTGGTACCGCAGCTTCGACTCGTCAAAATCCTCGCCGATGCCGGCGCCCAGCGCCGTGATGACCGGCGTGAGCTTGTCGTTGCCGTAAACCTTGTCGGCGCGGGCTTTTTCCACATTGAGCATTTTTCCCCACAGGGGCAGTATCGCCTGGAACCGGCTGTCCCGGCCGCCCTTCGCGCTGCCGCCCGCCGAGTCGCCCTCCACGATGTAAATCTCCGTCAGCGACGGGTCGCTCTCGTTGCAGTCGGCAAGCTTGCCGGGCAGCGACATGCCTTCCAGGGCGTTCTTGCGCCGGACGTTCTCCCGGGCCCGGCGGGCCGCTTCCCGGGCGCGGGAGGCGGTGATGGCCTTGTCGAGAATCGTCCGCGCCACGGTGGGGTTTTTCTCCAAAAACTCGGTGAGCTTGTCGGACACGATGTTGTCCACCAGGGTCCGGATC
>JAJUHI010000215.1 GCA_029267955.1 Sporobacter termitidis
AAAATGCCCCCTCCCGGCGGCGAATCCAACAAAATGTTTCACGTGAAACATTTTCTTTTTGTTCTTGAAAAGGGGTCGTGTTGTGCTATAATGGGGAAGCAAGTTAAGGCCGCCGGAAAATGGTGGTGCAAGGTTCAAAAGACCAGAGGTGAAGTATGGGAAAAACGATTGCTGTTGCCAACCAGAAGGGCGGAGTCGGCAAGACGACAACCTGCGTCAATCTTTGCTGCGCATTGAAAAACGCCGGCATGAAGGTTCTGCTCTGTGACGCCGACCCCCAGGGCAACGGCACCTCCGGAATGGGTGTAAACAAAAATCAGGCGTCGCCGAATCTGTACCACGTGCTGGTGGACGATGTCAAGGCGGAAAGCGCCATTGTCAGCACAAAATACGGCGATGTGCTGCCGTCCAACGCCATCATGTCGGGGGCGGGGATTGAGCTGGTGAACGCGGAAACCCGGGAGTATATCCTGAAAAAGGCCCTGGCGGACATTAAGCCGAAATACGACTACATATTCATTGACTGCCCGCCGTCCCTGGAGATGCTGACGCTCAACGCGCTGTGCGCGGCCGATACGGTGCTCATCCCGGTGCAGTGCGAGTATTTCGCGCTGGAGGGCCTGACGGACCTGATCACCACGATCCGGATGACGAAAAAGGCGCTCAATCCGAATCTTGAGATAGAGGGCGTGCTGCTGACCATGTTTGACGCCCGCACGAATTTTTCGATGCAGGTGGCGGAGGAAGTCAAGAAATTCTTTAAGAACAAGGTCTACAATATCGTGATCCCGCGGAATGTCCGCATTTCCGAAGCGCCCAGCCACGGACAGCCCGTTCTGGCCTACGACCCCTATTCCAAGGGCGCGCAGACTTACAGCGAGCTGGCGAAGGAGTTTATCCGGCGCAACAGGGCGGAGTGAGAACTCAGAATAAAGAATCTGTTACAGGATTAGGTGATAAAAGTATGGCGGAAAAACGCCTCGGAACAGGTCTTGGGGCTTTGTTCGGCGATGCGGCGCTTGACGCGTTGCCGAACGATTTTGTTTACCTGCCGGTGGCAAAAATCGAGCCGCGAAAAGACCAGCCGAGAAATGTATTCGATGAAGAGGCCCTGCAGGACCTGGCCGAATCCATTAAGGAGCACGGCGTTCTCCAGCCGCTGACCGTACGCCGGCTGGAGGGCGGGTACTACCAGATTATCGCCGGCGAGCGCCGCTGGCGCGCCTCCCGGCTGGCCGGGCTCAAAGAGGTGCCGGCCCGGATCATCGAGGCCGACGACAAAAAGGCCACGGAGCTGGCCCTGGTGGAGAACCTGCAGCGCCAGGATTTAAACCCCGTGGAAGAGGCGCTGGGGTATAAAACCCTGATAACGGAGTACGGCCTGACCCAGGAGGAGGTGGCCCAGCGTGTCAGCAAGTCGCGGCCTGTTGTTGCAAACGCCCTGCGCCTGCTGTCGCTGCCCCCGGAGCTTCTGAAAAAGCTGGAGAACGGGGAGCTGAGCGTAGGCGCCGCCAGGACGCTTCTGGGGCTGGAGGACGAGGCGCAGATGCTGTCGGCCGCAGCGGCCATTGAGGAGAAGCAGATGACGGTCCGGGAAGCGGAAAAGCTGGTCCGGAAGCTGAAAAAAGAGAAGGAAAAAGCGGAGCCTGAGGAGACGGCCGGCGCCGTGGTGGTCAACTATATAGAGGAGCTTGAGCACAGGCTGACGAAATCCCTGGGCCGCCGGGTCAAAATTGTAGAGAATAAACATAAGGGCCGTATTGAAATTGAATACTATGACCGTGACGATTTTGAGCGGCTCTTCCAGCAGTTATCTTCTCTGCGCTCATAAGGAGACGTCAAACAGAATGAACAGAAGAGCGGACGGCTTGTCCGGACAGAGACAGGAGGCAGTCGCCCGGGAGGGCGGCGGCCGGGAGGGCGGCGGCCGGGAGCGGTCGAGAAAATCGGTTTACCTTTACGTATCGGCGCTGTTTTTGATCGTGATGGCGTTTATACTGCTGTCCTATATGATTCAGCAGCGCAGCAATACGGAGATCAGCGCGCTGCATGAGAAGAACACGACGGCGCAGCAGCACATAGAAAATCTCCAGGAGGAGAACATCCAGCTCCGGGAAGAAAACGACGCCTATAAGGCGAAGATCGCGGAGCTGGAGAGCCGGATCAACGCGCTGAACAACGAAGTGGACGCCCTCAAGAAAATTCAGGACGCCCTGTGGGGTCAGGCGGCGGTAAACGCCGCGGGTGAAATTAACGACGACGCACAGAAATAGTCGGGTCAAGGTGGAAGAGACATGATAGACATTAAGCTGATCAGAGAAAATCCCGAGGAGGTCAAGGCGCGGTTTTTACGCAGGGAAATAGACTGCACGCAGGCCGTTGACAGGCTCCTTGAGCTGGATGCCCTCCGGCGCGAGCTGATCTCCAAAACGGAGAGCAGCAAGGCCGAGCAGAACAAAATCGGCAAGCAGATACCGCAGATGAAAAAGGAAGGCGCCGACACCTCGGCGCTGATTGCGCAGATGAACGCGCTGAAGGAGGCGGTCAAGGCCTCGGAAGCGCAGCTGAAAGCCGTGGAAAGCGAGTACATGGGCCTGATGCTGTCCCTCCCGAATCTGCCGGACCCGGACCTGGAGCCCGGCGGCAAGGAGAACAACAAGCCGATCCGCTACTTCGGGGAGGCGAAAACCTTTGATTTCGAGCCGAAGAACCATGTGGACCTGTGCACGTCCTTGGGGCTGATTGACTATCCCCGGGGCGCAAAGCTCTCCGGCAGCGGCTTCTGGGTGTACCGGGGCATGGGCGCCCGTCTGGAATGGGCGCTGCTTAACTACTTTATCGACACCCATCTGGCCGACAATTACGAGCTGGTCCTGTTGCCGCATATGCTGGGCTACGAGTGCGGCCTGACGGCCGGCCAGTTCCCGAAATTTGAGGACGAGGTCTACTGGCTGGAAAACGACGAGGACGAGCGGCGCCGCTTCATGCTGCCCACGGCCGAAACAGCCCTCGTATCCCTCCACCGCGACGAAATCCTCACCGAGGCGGAGCTGCCCAAAAAGTACATTTCCTACACCCCCTGCTTTAGGCGGGAGGCCGGCTCCTACCGGGCGGACGAGCGCGGCATGGTGCGGGGCCACCAGTTTAATAAGGTGGAAATGGTCCAGTACACGCTGCCGGAGCAGTCCGACGCCGCCTTTGAGGAGCTGGTGACAAAGGCGGAGGCCCTCGTCAAGGGCCTGGGTTTCCATTTCAGGACCGTCAAGCTGGCCGCCGGGGACTGCTCGGCGTCCATGGCGCGCACCTATGATATCGAGATCATGATCCCGTCAATGGACGGATACAAGGAGGTCTCCTCCGTCTCCAACGCCCGGGACTATCAGGCCCGCCGGGGCGCCATCCGCTTCAAGCGGGAGGCCACGGGGAAAACGGAGTTTGTCCATAC
>JAJUHI010000216.1 GCA_029267955.1 Sporobacter termitidis
TGCTGTATAACCCGGATTACCTGTTCTTCGACGAAGCCACGGCGTCCATGGACGAACCCTCCGAGGAAGAGCTGTACACCATGCTGCTCAACCGTCTGAAGAACACGACCATTGTCTCCATCGGTCACCGCTCCTCGCTGCTGAAGTTCCACGACAGGCTGATCGTTGCCGAACAGCCCGAGCCGGACGGCTGCTACGAGTTTGTCGAGCAGAAAATCAGCCAAAACGTGTAAAAAATCAAGCTCCAGACGTTCATATTGACCAATCCGTAATAAAAGCCATCCGCTCTTATGGGCGGATGGCTTTTTAATTCTGGGAACGGCCGATTTTTTCAAACGGGAAACGGCCAATTATATTGAAATTACACAAACAAGTGGAAACGGATCGTAAAATACGCATAAATATCACAAGTCATATTGTGCAGAAGTGATAGTTCGGTATGACAGGTATGTCATTATTGACAACATCTTGGAATGACATAAGACTTTCCGTGTAAATAAACAAATGCTAAAATACACATGTTTTGTCGTATGTGAAAGTCGTCTGATGAATTTTGACGAAACGGCGGATTTTATATAAAAAGACGAAAAAGAGGGTATCCGTCACGAAATAACGTTGTTTGCAGCCTCGAGTATTGAGTATGCTTGACGGTTGCGGCCTGTCGCCGCGGTATTTGGAGGAAGGTGCCGCCGCGCGGGCCGGGTAAAGGGGGATGTCAAACAACCGCTTGGTTCATGACCGGAGATATTGGGGCAGGGAATTTTCACCAAATTGTCCCCGCCGCTGTGTGTCCGGGACAAGCTCGGGGCGAAAACGCGGGATTTCGGTACGTCCTTTATAGCAACCATACCTTAGGAGGAAACAAAATGAAAAAGCTACTCGCAATCGTTATCGCTGCGATGATGCTGGCGGCAATGGCGCCCGCTGCACTGGCGGCAAGCATTCCGAGCATCACCGTCGCGGTACCGGAGATCGAAGGTCTTCAGATGACCCTCACGAACGTACAGGACAAGTATTCACATGAGGCGTTTATGTTCGATCCGAACCAGACGCCATACTTTTTCTATTTTGAAAAGGGCGGCACCGTTACGTTCAGTAAAAATGTCACCTTGTCGTTTGTCGATTTGACGACATATGCCGCGTCGACCGTAGACTATGAGGCCAATAAACCTATCGCCGTTGACGAGAGCTTCACCGGTGCGTCGCTCTATTTTGACGACGCGACGAAGGGGTTTGTCAGCTTCGTCAGCCTGGAGGACTCGGTCCGTGCCGGCGGTGCTTCGGCCTGTACACTCGATATCGACGAGCTGAGCGTTGGCGCCGCCGCGCCTGCTGCGCCCGCTGCCTCTGAGCCTGCCCCCGCCGCGCCTGCCGCGCAGGAAACGCCCGCCGCTGCTCCCGCCGCGCCGGCCGGAGACGGCAACACGGTTTACATAACCGTTGCTGTGGACGGCAAGGTTGTCGTGGCCGCCGAGCCCCTGACAACGTCCGGCACGACGGTGGACGCGGTCCTCAAGGACGCGCACATCGCCTTTTGCCCCGACGGCGAGGCCGGGTATGCTGCCGGTATCGACTCGATGTGGAATATGTTCCTGATCACCAAGTGCTGGGGTGTGACGGCGACGCCGTTCGTTATCGTCAACGGCGCGCCGCTGGGCGCGCCCGCCAATCCCGATGCGGCCGATAAAGCCCCCGTGCGCAACGGCGACAACATCATCATCTCCACCTCCTCGGATATCAATGTCCCCGCCGTGGCCGTCGCCCTGTCCGTTGAATTGGCGGACGGTTCGGCAACCGTAACGGCCACGAACTGGGTCCTCGATATGACCACCTTCTCCTATTCCTCCAAGCCCTTTGCTGACGCCGAGGTGATTGACCCGGCCACAGGCGCGTCCCTTGGCAAAACGGACGCCGAAGGTAAAATCACCGTGACGCCGCCGGAGAGCGGTGTTGTGGTGGTCGGCAACGTGTCGGCCATCCGGGTGGACGGCTCCGCAATCTCCGCCGAGGAGCTGGCAGCCGCCGCTGCGGAAGCCGCGGCCGCCACAGAGAAGCTGCCGCTGGTAACCCCGGAGCTTATTAGTCTGTCGGTTCTCACAGCCGTCCTGATGATTCCCGTCTTTGTTCCCATTATCATCAATATGGTTAACCGCAAAAAGATTGATAAGATGGAAAAAGCGGTCAGGTAACGGCGCTTTGCGGTCTATTTGTCACTGAAAAAAGTAAAGGGGATTGCAATGAAAAAAATCGTTAGGATGTTCAAGCAGATATGGCAGCTGACAACGCCGTATTTCCTCAGATCCGAGGAGCGCGGCAAGGCATGGCTGCTGATCTTTGCCGATATCGCCTGTATGGTCGTCACCGTCGCGGCAAACCTCCGGTTTACCAGATGGTACAACGACTGGACCAACGCATTTATGAACTACAAGCAGGACCTGTGGGCCCAGCAGCTTGTACTGTTCCTTGTCATCGCCGCGTCCATGACGCTGGCAGCGGCCGGAAAGACCTACATAGAGGGCTGGCTGGGGGTCAACTGGAGACGGTGGATGACCTCCCAGTACGTCAACGAGTGGCTGGATAAAAACAACCATTACAGACTGCAGGTCACCGGGAATGCGTCGGATAACCCCGAGCAGCGCATTCAAGAAAACATCAGTCTGTTCATTCAGAACACGATTATGTATACGCTGCAGCTGTTACAGACCCTTGTCACGCTGGGTTCCTACATTGTCGTTCTGTGGAACCTGTCCAGCAAGATACCGCTGATCTTCGGCGAAAAGGACTACTCCTTCCCGGGCTACTTCATTGTCGTTGCGTTCCTGTGGGCGCTGCTGACCACTTACCTGGTCCACACCTTCGGTAAGCAGCTCATCCGCATCCAGTACAACCAACAGCGGTACGAGGCCGACTTCCGTTTCGCCCTTGTCCGCGTCCGTGAAAACAGCGAGCAGATCGCCCTCTTAAAGGGCGAGCCTGTGGAGCATGCCCGCCTCATGGGCGTGTTCAACGGCGTCGTCAACAACACCTTCCGCCTGTTCGGCCGTCAGATGAAACAGCTGCTGTGGAACACCGGTCTGACCATGCTGGACGGTCTGGTCATCTCCATCATGCTTGGGCCGGCCTACTTCCGGCATTCACTGGACGAAGCGGGCGGCTACGGCGCCATCATGCAGATATCCTCGGCCTTCCAGCAGGTTATTCTGGCCTTCAAGTTCTTCCAGACCGCGTATGTGGGCCTGGCAACATGGAAAGCCGTCATCAACCGCTTGGTCGACTTTAATGCCAGCGCCAAGAAGGCGGCCGAGATTCAGGAGAAATCCGAGGTTGTCATCAAGGAACAGGATGCCGACCAGATCAACATCAAGGATATGGAAGTCTTCCTGCCCACGGGCAAGAAGCAGATTTGCGCTCCGGAAATGGTGCTCAAGCGCGGCGAAA
>JAJUHI010000217.1 GCA_029267955.1 Sporobacter termitidis
GCAGCGCCGATGTTAATGCCTGAACGATTTTTTTCATAGCGTATCACTCCTGAAACCTGCCTGGTAGGTTGTTTTCTGAATCAGACCGTCAAAGACGGACAGCACCCCCGGGAGAAAGACCAGGGTCATCAGCATGCTCAGTAGCGTCCCCCGGCCCAGCAAAAGACCCATTTCGGCCACGATCTGGTTGGTGGACGTCATTTTCAGCGCGAAGCCGGCCAGCGACAGAATCGCCCCCGAGGTGATAACCGGCGTGATGACCTGGCCGTAGGTTTTCATGAGGGCCTCCTTTTTGGGCAGCAGCCGCCGGTTCATTGCGTAGTGGTTCGTCGTCAGGATCGCGTAGTCCACCGTGGCGCCCAGCTGGACGGTGTTGATGACCAGGTACCCGATATAGACCAGCTGGCTGCCGGCGAAATACGGCACCGAGAGATTGATCCAGATGGCCGTTTCGATGGTGATCAGCAAAAACAGCGGGATGGAGGCCGAGCGGAAGGTGAAGAGCAACACCAGGAGAATGGTGGCGACGGCGATCAGGTTGACAACGGTGTTGTCGGCGGTGACGACGTTTTTCATGTCGTACAGCATCACGCTCTGGCCGGTGGCGTAGACCGTGTTGTAATACGAACGTGCAAGCGACGTGACCCGGTCCACCGTGTCAAAGGCTCGGCTACCCTCGTCCGCCGTGTCGGTGTATACGATGATCCGGCTGTAGTTGTCGGAGTAAAACCGCCGGCTCACCGGCGCGTCCAAAAAGGCGTCCGGTATTTTGACGCCCACCATCGTGGCGTAGGAGACGACGCCGGTCACATGGTCGGCATTTTTAAGAGCCTGGCACAAAAGCGCCTCTCGGGCCGGGTCCCCCCGGGGGACCAGCAGCACGATGGCCGTCTCCCGGCCGAACTGCTCTTCGATGGCTTCGGTGTCCGCGCCGCTCCTGCTGCTGGCGGCCAGCGTGCTGGCGCCGTAGACAAAGTTGTTCTGCCGCTGCGCCAGGTAACCGGGGACGATCAGCAGCGCCACGAGAATCAGCGCCGGGATTTTCAGCTTTACAAGGACCTTGCCAGCGCGGCCCAGCTCCGGCAGGAGCCTTCTGTGCTTTGTCCTGTCCAGGAGCTTTAGGCAGGCCAGCGTCAGCGCCGGCAGGAACACCATCACCGACAGGAAGCTGAGGATAATGCCCTTGACCAGCACGATGCCCAGGTCCGAGCCGATCCGGAACTTCATGAACATCAGGGCCAGAAAACCGAAGAAGGTGGTGGCGGCGCTGGCGGCCACCGACGAAAAGGACTGTTTCATGGCAAGATGCATGGCCTCAGATGGGTCTGCCGTCTGTTTTCTGAAATCCTCAAAGCTGTGCATCAGGAAGATGGCGTAATCCAGAGAGACGGCCAGCTGCAATATGGGGCTGATGGCGTTTGTGAGGAAGGAGATCTCGCCGAAGATAACGTTGGTGCCCATGTTGATCAAAACGGAAATGCCGATGGAGGCAAGGTACAAAACGGGCTCCAGCCACGACTGGGTTGTGACGATCAAAATCAGGATGATCACCGGGATAAGGATGAGCATGGCCATGCGCGTTTCGCTGCCCGTCAGTTTCTGGGCCTCGGCCAGATCCACCGCGTTGCCGGCCAGGGCGCCCTCCGGGCCGATGATCTCGTAGATTTTGTCGGTGACGGCCACCTCGTCGCCCTTGCGGATGGTCAGGGACAAAAGGGCGTCCCCGTCTTTGTAATAGGCTTCAACCGTAGCCTTATCCGCCGTTTCCAGGGGCGTCTTCAAGTCGAGTACGTCGTCCAGCCAGACCACGTCCGTCACGCCGTCAATTGCCGCCAGCTGCCCCTTGACCGCCAGCGCCTGGGTGACCGTCACATCCCGGAGCATCACCCGCGCGTTGGGGATCGCGTCGGGGAACTCGGCCTCCAGGAGGGACAAGGTCTCCGTGGACGGCGCTTTTTCCGGGAGGTAGTCCGTCATGTTGTAGTTGACGCCGACGCCCAGCTGCAATACGGCGGCCAGCGCGGCCAGAACGCAAAAAATGACGATAACCGGCTTTCTATGCCTGATAACGGATGCGAATACGGCGTTCATGTGCAGCCTCCCGAGGACATACTAAACAACAGAGTGTTGTAAATTCATCAAATTGAATTATAATTAACAGCGTGTACTAATACAATAAACAGATTCGGCGCAAATGCGTTATAGCCGACAGTGAGCGCCGGTTTGTCGGAATATTCTGTAAAATTATTATGAACAGGGAAAGGATGGTTATCAGGGCCATGGGTGGAGAGAGGGAAGACCGGCGGGTTAAATACTCAAAGAGGGTGCTGAAGGAAAGCCTGATAAAGCTTTTGCAGCAGAAGCCCGCCGACAAGATCAGCGTGACGGAGCTGTGCGCCCTGTCGGGCCTCAACAGGAGCACCTTTTACGCCCATTACGGCAGCCCGTCAGACCTGCTGCTGCAGGTGGAGCGGGAGGTGCTGGACGCTTTGGATAGATATCTGGAGCGGTTTAATGTGATCGACAGCAAGACGGAGGTCCGGCAGACCATCCGGCGGATTTTTGATTATATAACCGAAAACGCGGACCTTTGCCGCGTTCTGCTGGCCGACAACGGCGACAGGACCTTCCAGAAAAAGCTCCTCAATTACGTTCAGCAGCAGGTTATCCGGGAGCCCCTGGCCAAGGCCGCCGGCGATGCCGACAGGGAGCTGATAGAATATGTGTCCCGGTTCAGCATTGACGGCTGCGTCGGCATTATCCAGAAGTGGCTGGAAAAAGGCATGACAAAAACCCCTGAGGAAATGGCCGATATCATCATCAAGCTCATCTATCAGGGGCTCTCGGCGTATTTGGTTTTAAAGCAGTAGCGCGGCGGGGCAGCCTGGCCGCGTTTACATACGATGCCGGACAAACGCTGTTATGTCCGGTACAGCAGATAGTCGTTCATCTCCCGGGTGAACCCGGCCGCCTCCAGGGCCGGCGCGGCTTCCGGCGGATACTGGCTGACGGTGACCCGGGCGGCGCGGGCGTACAGACGCCGCCGGGAAAACTCCCGGGCAAACAGTTTGAGAAGCTCCGTGAGCAAAGACAGGTCGCCGGCCGCCGGGTCAAAAACCCGCAGCACCTTCCCCCGGCGTTCGAAGACGGCGGCGGGGAGGCCGCCTATAAGCGCCACCGCCGTGCCGGGGACGTTTAAAAACGACCGCCCGGGCAGGTGGGTAAGGGTCTTGCCCCAGGGCTGGGCGGGGTCGACGGCGGGCAGCCAGACGGTGCGCCCGTCGGGATGGGAAAGGGTGTGGCTGACGCCCGCGAACTCCGCATCCCGGACAAACTGCATGCCGGACAGGCCCTCCACAAAATAGCCCCGGCGGACGCGCCCGGTGTATTCCCAGACCCGCAGCAGGTTCAGCGCAC
>JAJUHI010000218.1 GCA_029267955.1 Sporobacter termitidis
GCCCTGGCGCGGGTGATTAAATACGGCGAATTCTTCTCGCGGCTTGACCCGATTTTCATCATCCTGTGGAGCATGGCGACAATGATAACCGTGTCGGTCCTTTTTTACGCCGCCGTGAGCCTGTTCTGCAAGACCTTCCGGCTTTTGGATGCACGGCCCGTCATCATCCCGATGATTATCCTCCTATATGTGCTGGCCATGGTGCCCCGGGATTTTTCCACCATTGTCTACGGCTATATCGAAAACGCGCGGCGGTTTAACTGGGTCATTTTCTTCGGGCTGCCGCTTGCCGCGTTGGTGACGGCCGTCCTGCGGAACAAGAAGGATGTGTCAGGCAATGCGTAAGGCTGTTTTGATCATCATCGCCGCCCTGCTGCTGTTCAGTACCGGCGGCTGCACCAAGACAGGCGCCCACGAGCTGGACCAGCGGGCCTATGTCCTGTCCATCGGCGTGGACAAGGGCGTATCGGACAAGTTCCGCTATACCTTTCAGTTTCCCACGCTGTCCGGCGGCAAGCAGGCGCAGAACACCAGCGGAGAAACGATGAAATCCATCACCGGCAGCCAGTTGTCCACCATTACCATTGACTGCCCCACGGTTCACGCGGGAATCGAACTGCTTTTCTCCTCCTTTTCCCGGCGGCTGACCTTTAACCACGCGCTGTATCTGATTATTTCCGAGGAGCTGGCCAGAGAGGGCGTGGCGGCGTTTCTCAGCGATATCATCGGCGGCGCCGATGTCAGAAGGACGATGTACGTCATCGTCGTCAAGGGCAAGGCCTCGGAATTTATCAACGAATTTAATCCCTTTGCCGGGTCCTCCGTCTCAAAAAGCCAGGAAATGATCATGCGGAACGCGGAGCTTTCGGGGCTATATGAGAGCATGGTTTTCAACGAGTTTTTGAGCAGGCTCAAGTGCACAAAGTGCCAGGTGACGGCTACCCTGGCGGCCCTGAGCGATTTTTCGGACTTTAAGGAGGACGGGACCCAGACGGACGATTTCATCTCCGAGGGCGACTATTATCCGGGCCGGGTGCCGCGGGTGAGCGGGAACAGATTTGACTTTTTGGGTACGGCGATTTTTAACGGCGCGACCATGGTGGGCGAGCTCAACGGCAACGAGACCCGGTCCATGCTGATGCTCCAGGGCGATTTTAAGCAGTCCGAGATTGTCATCCCCGATCCCCAAACCCCGGCCCTCCGGGTGGGCGCCACGGTGTTCCAGCAGAAGCGTCCGGAGATAACAATCCGCTTTGAGGACGGCAGGGCGAAAATCCACGCCGCCGTGTTTTTGGAAGCGGCGCTCCAAAACGCCCAGAATACGAGCGCCTTGGATATGGCGCAGCTCCGGCAGATCGAGGGGGCGTATCAGTCGTTTATCAAGGAAAAGCTGGACCAGACGGTGCAAAAATGCCAGGAGCTCAACTGCGACGTCTTCGACTTCGGCTTCGTGGCGGCCCGGCAGTTTTGGACCATTCAGGAATGGGAGGCGTACGACTGGCTGACCAATTTCAAAAACGCCGAGGTGACGACGGAGGTGTCGTTCATCATCCGGCGGACCGGCACGCTCATTTCCGCGGAGGCCGAAAAGAAGGCGGAGAACGGAGGATAAACCTTGACCTATATCGTCATTGCCCTTTTGCTCCTTGTCTCAGTTTACCCGCTGAGCTATGTCCGGTACGTCTGGCAGAAGAAAAATTATGCGGGCGCTGTCGCCGTGCTCCTTTTGACGCTGGCGTCCATCGCCGCGCCCGCCTGTTTTTTCTTCAGCCGTTAAGGCAGATAACGGGCCTGACAGAGGGGTCCATATCGTAAAAGGGTTTTCATGAAGGGTTATTTTGAAGGCTGGTATTTCAAGCAGCAGGCCCCGGGCGACGGGCCCATGCTCGCCCTCATTCCCGCCGTTCATATGGACGGCGGCGGGCGCAGAACGGGGTCTATACAGATTGTGACGCCGGACGAGGCCTGGTGCGTCGAGCTGCCGGAAGCGCCCCTCTATACGCGGCGGCCGGTATTGACCGTCAACGCCGGCGGCAGCTTCTTTTCTGAGCGGGGGCTGGCGCTAAATATCCGGCAAAAAGAGATCACGCTGACGGGTAAGCTGCGCTTCGGCCCGCTGACAAAGCCGCGGGGCGACATCATGGGCCCATACCGGTTCGTGCCGTTTATGGAATGCCGGCACAGCGTTTTCAGCGCAGCCCATTCGGTGTATGGCAGCCTGACGCTCAACGGGCAGACCCTGGATTTTTCCGGCGGCTGCGGCTATATCGAAGGGGACTGGGGCCGGTCCTTCCCGAAGAGATATGCATGGACGCAGGCGGCCTGGCCGGAGGCGGGCCGGCCGGACGGCGCGGGCTGTTCGGTGATGCTGTCGGCAGCGGAGGTCCGCCCCTTCGGGGCGCCCTTCATGGGCGTCATCGGCGTTGTTTATTTTCAGGGCGTCCAGCACAGACTAGCCACATACCGCGGCGCGAAGCTGGTGTCGGCCGACTCCGGGCGTATATCGGTCCGGCAGGGCGACTGCGTGCTGACCGCGCAGCTGCTGGAGGCGGACACCGCCGCCCGGCAGAGCCTGCGCGCGCCGGTGTCGGGCAATATGGTCCGGGTGGTCCGGGAGCGCCTGCGCTGCCGGGCGTGGTATACATTCTCTGTAAAGGATCGTGTGCTGTTTGACGACGTTACCGATAGCGCCAGCTTTGAATACGAGCTCTGAAAACCCGCCCGCCGGCTCGGCAGCCTTTCCGAAAGCCGTCTGGTATGAGCCGGCGGCGCTGAATTTCCCGCTGGGCAGGATGCTGAGGGAAAAATACGCCGACAGGGAATGGATTCCCATTGCCAGCCACAACGCCATCGAGGAAATGCAGAAAAAGCAGAACAGGGAATTCCCCGATATGAAAAAAGCCCTCGTCGTGGGCATCCGAAAAACCCATAAGTATGTGGAAAACCATAAGGTGTCGGATTTTCTGGTACCGTATACCTCCTCCGGCTGCAGCGCCATGTGCCTGTACTGCTATCTCGTCTGCAATTACAACAAGTGCGCCTATATGCGGGTGTTCGTCAACCGGGAGGAGATGATGCGGCGGCTTGTTAAAACGTCTGAAAAATACGGCAGGCCCCTCACCTATGAAATCGGCAGCAACAGCGATCTCGTCCTTGAAAACACGATAACGGGCAACCTGCCCTGGACCATCGAGGAATTTGCACGAAACGCCAGGGGGTTCATCACTTTCCCGACGAAGTTTCACATGGTGGAAAAACTGGCGGCTTTGGACCATAAGGGCAAGACCATTTTCCGCATGAGCGTCAACCCGGACCAC
>JAJUHI010000219.1 GCA_029267955.1 Sporobacter termitidis
CTGAAAATTGGGGATCCAGAAAATTTCATCGACATACAGGTCGCCGTTGTGGCTCTGCGCGGTGTTGGAATTGGTCCCGAGAAAAATCAGCTCAGCGCCATTGTTGCCGATGACGATCGGGTCGCCTGACAGGTCGACGTCTACCAGACGGGCAAAGGCGATAATGTACTTACGGAAAACGTAAGCCTGCGTTTTACTGGCCGATAAAAATATCTGGTTTTGCCCGGTCTTAAGCGCGCGCAGGAGGGACTCGCGCGCAAAGTAGAACGTCGCACCAATCTGTCGCGATTTCAGGATGTGGCGGATGCGGTGCTCTAACCCCGCTTTATGCCAGCGGAGCTGATACTCAAACGACTGGTCGAAGAAAATCTCTTCCAGCTTTTCTATCGCTTCCTCACTGAAGAAATTGCGTTTGGTTTTTTTGCGATCCCCTTTGTTGCGGCTGGCGATATTAGGGTTTAAATCCACCTCGTTTCCGGTCTGGCCGTAGCGGTTAACGCGCGCGAGCCGCTCCATCTGGCGCGACAGAAAATCCGCGACTTTGAAGTCATGCGCGGTCAGGTCTGGCTTTGCGTAGAGCTGGATAAGCCGCGCCTCTAATGTGGATTCCACGCGGTTAATCGGGGCGGTTTCCTCCCATCCATCGCGCTGTTTCCAGCTCTGCACGGTCGGACGCTTGAGCTGCAGCATGTCGCAGATTTGCGGCACGGCGAACCCCTGCCAGTACAACAGCCGCGCCTGTCGTCGCGGGTCATTGAGCAGTGAAAGGTCAGTTGAAATGGTCATGCTTGCCTCGTTTTTTGGTGTTACGTGGCAAGGCTAAGGAAATGGGGGGTTATTCGCGCTAAGTGCCTGTTGTGTCAGATCTAATCAGATCGTAAGCGGTGGCTGATACGGGTCAGAGTCGGGAAACTAAACCCGACCCGAAAACCCAACATCAGGACACCTGAACAATGGCAAAGAAAGTCTCTAAATGGTTTCGCATCGGCGTCGAAGGTGACACCTGCGATGGCCGTGTCATAAGCGGCGATGATATTCAGGATATGGCCGACACGTTCGACCCCCGTGTCTACGGCTGCCGCATTAACCTCGAACATATCCGGGGACTGATGCCTGACAGCCCGTTTAAACGTTATGGCGATGTGACCGAGCTTAAGGCGGAGGTTATCAGCGATGGCTCTGCGCTCGATGGCAAAAAAGCGCTGTTTGGCAAAATCGCCCCGCTCGACGAACTGGTCAGCATGGTTAAGGCCGGACAGAAGGTTTACACCTCCATGGAGATCCGCCCGAACTTTGCGAACAGCGGCAAATGTTACCTCGTTGGCCTTGCCGTCACCGATGACCCGGCAAGTCTCGGCACCGAATACCTCGAATTCTGCAGCCGCGCCGCGCAGAACCCGCTCGCCGGTAAAAAAGACCAGCCGGACGACGTTTTTTCTGTCGCCTCACTGGCTGAGCTGGAATTTGAAGACGTCCCCGACACCATGCTCAACAGCCTGACCGATAAGGTCAGAGCCATTTTTGGCCGTAAGCAGGCCAGCGATGACGCCCGTCTCGCCGATGTGCATGAGGCTGTGACCACCGTCACCGAGCTGGTGCAGACCAACCTCACCGCCACCGACCAGCGCGTCACCGAGCTGGAGACCGAACTGGCGCAGCTTAAGCAGGACGTGACCAGCAAGGCCGAAGAAAGCGCGCAGGCGTTTAACGACCTTAAAAGCTCCCTCGATAACACCGAAAGCCAGCGCCAGCCGCGCCGCGAGCTTTCAAAAGGCGGTACGGGCGACGAGCTGCTGACCAACTGCTGATAACACGCCGGGCGTGCTGCCCGGCCAGAACCCTTTTACCCGAACAGGAAAAACCATGCGTAAAGATACCCGCTTCAAATTTAATGCCTACCTGTCCCGCGTCGCGGAGCTGAACGGTATTTCCACCGATGACGTGGCGAAGAAATTCACCGTCGAGCCGTCGGTCACGCAAACCCTGATGACCACCCTGCAGATGTCATCCGCGTTTCTGACCAAAATCAACATCGTGCCGGTTGACGAACTGAAGGGCGAAAAAGTCGGCGTCGGCGTTAACGGTACGATTGCGAGCACCGCTGACACCGCCGGTGATGATGAGCGTAAGACCGCTGACTTTACCGCGCTGGAGTCCAATAAATACGAGTGCGACCAGATTAACTTTGACTTCCATATCCGCTACAAACAGCTCGACCTGTGGGCGCGATTCCAGGACTTCCAGACCCGTATCCGTGACGCCATCATCAAACGTCAGTCCCTCGATTTCATCATGGCCGGTTTCAACGGCATCGAGCGCGCGGCGACCTCCGACCGTAAAAAAAATCCACTGCTGCAGGACGTGGCGATCGGATGGCTGCAGAAGTACCGCAATGAAGCGCCCGCGCGCGTGATGTCAAAAATCACCGACGAAGAAGGTGCGGTGATTTCTGAAGTGATCCGCGTGGGTAAAAACGGCGACTATGCGAACCTCGACGCGCTGGTCATGGATGCCACCGGCAACCTCATTGACGAGATTTATCAGGATGACCCGGAGCTCGTCGTCATCACCGGGCGTAAGCTCATGGCGGATAAATATTTCCCGATCGTCAACAAAGAGCAGGCAAACACAGAGTCGCTGGCCGCTGACATCATCATCAGCCAGAAGCGAATCGGCAACCTGCCAGCCGTGCGCGTGCCTTACTTCCCGGCAGATGCGCTGATGGTGACGCGTCTCGACAACCTGTCTGTCTACTTCATGGATGACGCGCACCGTCGCAGCATCATCGAAAACCCGAAAAAAGACCGCGTCGAAAACTACGAGTCAATGAATATCGACTACGTGGTCGAGGCTTACGCCGCCGGTTGCCTGATTGAAAACATCAAGCTCGGTGACTTCACCGCACCTGCAGCGCCGGAAAGCGGAGAGTAAGCCATGACGAGTCCCGCAGCGCGTCACATGATGCGGGTCTCGGCCTCTGAAACTGCGCAGCGGGCTGCTGTCCCGCTGCGCAATGCAACTGCCTATGAGCAGATGCTCGTTAAGCTGGCCGCAGACAACCGCACGCTAAAACAAATCAGCTCTAAAGAGCGTAAAGCCGCGAAAAAGCGCGAGCTGCTGCCGTTCTACCTGCCGTGGGTGGCTGGCGTCCTCGAAAACGGCAAAGGGGCGCAGGATGACATCGTCATGACGGTGATGCTCTGGCGTCTCGATGCTGACGATATCGCCGGGGCGCTGGAAATCGCCCGTTACGCCATGACCTACGGCCTCACCATGCCGGTCGGTCGCCGTCCGACGCCGTGCCTGCTGGCC
>JAJUHI010000220.1 GCA_029267955.1 Sporobacter termitidis
ATCGGTGGCGTTTCTCTAGCTCAAGCAGGTGGCGCTTGAAATCAAGCCCTCCGGCATACCCCGTCAGGCTGCCGTCCCTGCCGATGACCCGGTGGCAGGGGATGATGATGGCCACGGGGTTTTTGTTATTGGCCGAACCGACGGCACGGCAGGCTTTGGGGTTGCCGACGGCTGCCGCGATATCGGCGTATGCGCGCGTTTCGCCGTAGGGGATGGCCTGGAGCACCCGCCAGCAGGCCTGCTGAAAGGGCGTGCCGGCAGGTTTTAAGGGCAGCCGGAAATCCCGGAGCTTCCCGTCAAAGTAGGCTACCAGCTGCTTAAGGGTTTCCTCCAACAGCGGCGTACATTGAAGGGCCGCGCGGGTGACGGGAGAAAACCGCAGGTCGGTGATGGCGCCGTCTTCCTCGGCCACCCACAGCCGCCCGGCCGGCGAATCATATGTAACATAATATTTCATCTTTATATCTCATCCTTTGCAGCCGTTAAGTTTAAAACAGGGCAAACAGACGCATTCCCGCGATGACGGAACCATCCTTCAAATGATGGCTTCCTGCCTGCGCGGGAATATCGGTTGTTAACGGGATATTTGGATGCCGGATCAATCTTTTCAGACGCTTAAAAGCCGAGATTCAAGCCGCCGGTGAGCTTTGCCATGCCGGCGCTTGCGGCCTCATCGGCCTGGCGCAGGGCCTCGTTGACCGCCGCCTTTACCATGTCGCACAGCATTTCCGCATCCTCGGGGTCCACCGCCTCCGGCTTAATATCCAGGGAAACAAGCTGGTGCTTGCCGTTGACCACCGCGGTGACGGCGCCGCCGCCGGAGGATGCCGTATACGTCTTCTCCTCCAGCTCAGCCTGCATTTTCATCATGTCGGCCTGCATCTTCTGGGCCTGCTTGATCATGTTCATATTGATGCCGCCGCCGAAGCCGCCGCCGCGAAATCCGCCCTTTGCCAAATCGGTCACTCCTTTAAATGTTGTTTATTGAAATTTAATATTTTCAAATCTCTTCAGCGCGTCCAGCTTGTCGGCAGCGCTGGCGGTGTTTGCAGCCAGCTCAACGCGAACGGGGAGATTTCTCCCCGCCGCCTGGGGGACAACCTCCCGGATGGCGGCGGCAACGTCCTGCTTGTTGAGCATGTTCTGCACAAGCTGCGTTTTGGCGCTGAGCACCAACGCGCTGGCTGTGGCCGTCGCGGTAACCTGGCCGGTCAGCGCGTGATATACCGGCAGGTCGATTTTCGGCTTAATCAGCGCCAGTATGCCGGGCCACAGATCGCCGGAGGCCGCGGCCGCGGGCGCCGGTTTTGCATCGGCGTTGCCGGACGGAACTATAAGTGTCGGCGGTTCCGCCGGTACCGTTGGTATAGTTGGTGCCGTAGGTGCCGTTGGTATCGCCGGGCCGGCGGGCGGCTGTGCTATCGGCGGTTGTACTGTCGGACTGCTACTGACATGATCCGCTGCCGGCCTGTCTTCCGTTTTCGCCGGGGGCTTTTGAGACGCCGCGGCGCGGTTCGGCTCTATAGCCGTGCCGGCCGAATCCGGCGTTGACGGGGCCGCTGGCACCGCCGCGCCGCCGGACAGGCGTTTTTCCAGCGCCTCCAGCCGCTGGGCAAGGGCCGCGGGACTGTCGTCGGCGTACCGGCTCCCCAGGCGGATCAGGCAGAGCTCAGCGGCCAGCTTGCCGCCGGCGCCCCGGGCGATCTCCTGCTGCGTCTCCCGCAGGATATCGGACATAAAAAGCAGCCGCGGCGTTGGGAGCCGGCCCGCGAAATCTCTTAAAAGGCTTTCGTCAAAGCCGCCGCTCAACAGCCCAGAACTGCCCTCCGGCATCAGGGAGATGAGCAGCGTGTCGCGCAGGAGGTTTTGCAGGCCGTCCAGGACGGCGGTCATCACCTTTCCGTCGTTATACAGTCTGTCCAGGATGGTTAGCGCCTGGGGGATGTCGTTCTGGATGACGGCGGACAGGATGCCGGCAGTTTCGTCGCTGCCGGCAAGGCCCATGGCCGATACGATCCGGTCGTAATCCACGTCGCCCCCCGCGGCGCATTGGTCCAGCAGGGACAGCGCGTCCCGCAGAGACCCGTCCGCCAGCCGGGCCAGGAGCCTGGCGGCGTCCTCGGTCAGGGCGATGCCCTCCTGTCCGGCCACGTATAAAAGATGCCGGGTGATGTCCGCGGGCAGGATGCGCTTGAAGGAATGGCGCTGACAGCGGGAGAGGATGGTGGCCGGGACCTTGTGGAGCTCCGTTGTCGCCAGAATAAAGATCAGATGCTCCGGCGGCTCCTCCAGGATTTTTAAAAGCGCGTTGAAGGCCGGCGTCGAGAGCATGTGGACCTCGTCGATGATGTACACCCGTTTCCGGACGTCCACCGGCGTGAAAACAGCCTCCTCCCGCAGCGCCCGGACGTTGTCCACGCCGTTGTTGGACGCCGCGTCCAGCTCAACAACGTCCAGAATGCTGCCGTTATCAATACCGACGCAGGAGGCGCATTTGTTGCAGGGATTGCCGTTTTCAGGAGACAGGCAGTTGATGGCCTTGGCCAAAATCCGCGCGCAGGTGGTCTTGCCGGTGCCGCGGGTGCCGACAAACAAATAGGCGTGGGACAGACGGCCGCTTTGAACCTGGCGCTTCAGCGTTTGCGAGATGTGGTCCTGGCCGATCACCTCGTCAAAGGTGCGGGAGCGCCATTTTCTGTATAAGGCCTGATACATCACACGCCCTCCTTTTTCGAAATGGAGTATTCGCCATTACATTATACCGCATTAAAACCGGCATGAAACCCCGCGGCCAGGCGGATTCATGCCGGAGAAAGATTCAAAAGAGCTGGCGCACTCTGCCTTTGCGGCAAAATGCGCTTGACGTCATCCGCGACGGCGGCGCGGGGCAAGACCGCACACCGGCCGTTGAAAGTGTGATATGCCCGTTACTCAGGCAGCCGGCTCAAAGCCGGCGCCCTCGCGGCACACGCAAAGGTTCGCTTAATGCTGCTCGGTTCCCCGCCTGACATGGTTCACGAATTTACGTTGCGCGAGACCGGCTCGTCAACGCCGCTTACCGGAGGCTGACGACACATCACAAATCCGGGGGCCGGAATTCATCCCTGCTATAGCGGATTGCAGGTTACAGGGCACCGCTGTCTCCCCGACTAGTGCGGTCTTGCCCCGCGCCGCCGGATTATGCCTGCGGTTCGGGTCAGTGTGACTATTATACTACGCCGGCCGCGTTTTATCAATACGCATCAAGGTGTGCCGGAAAAGTAAAAAATACCGGCGTCGCCGGCACTA
>JAJUHI010000221.1 GCA_029267955.1 Sporobacter termitidis
CCGTAACGCCGGCGCGCCTGCGCGCGATATATTTTGAGCTGATCGGCCAGGGGGCGCACAATATCAGCCTGATTACCCCCACCCATTTTACCGATGCCGTTATTAAATCCCTGGAAGGCGGCCTCCCCGTCCCGGTGGTGTGGAACACCGGCGGGTATGACCGAGTTGAAACGCTGCGCCGCCTTATAGGCAAGGTGCAGATTTATCTGCCGGATATGAAATACGCCGACCGGGACACGGCGGCGAAATATTCCATGGCGCCCGACTACCCCGAAGCGGCCAAAAGCGCCGTTATGGAAATGTACCGCCAGACGGGCCCCTATGTCCTCGGCGGCGACGGCTTGCTTCAAAGCGGGGTGCTCATCCGCCACCTCGTCCTGCCCGGGAACCTTGACAACACCCGCCGGGTGATCGACTGGGTCGCCGGGACCTTCTCCCCGGGCCAGGTGCTGTTTTCCCTGATGAGCCAGTACACGCCGGTGCCGGGCTTGGACCGCTTCCCGGAGCTGCAGCGCCGCCTGACGCCGGAGGAGTACGGTGAAGCTCTGGACTATATGGAACAGGCGGGCATCGAGGACGGCTTTTTTCAGGAGCTGTCCTCGGCAAAGGAGGAGTACACCCCGGATTTTGACCTGGAGGGCGTGTAGCTGTCGAAAACCCGCTTCGCCAAGCCGCTCGCGGCTTGGCTAAACCAGCGAGATGATGGACACCTCGTAGGCCGTCCGCTCGGTTGCCACGCCGTTGATGGTTTTTATGTACTTGCGGCTTTGCAGCCGCCCTTCCAGCGAGATGATATCGCCCACCTTCAGCTCCGCGCACCCCTCCGCCAAGCGCCCCCAGGCGATGCACGGCAGGTAATCCGACCGGCCGTACCGCCGGTTGACGGCCAGCATGATATCGCAGATCTGGCGCCCCATGGGCGTTTTCCGGAGGTTGGGCTTTTTGCAGATCGCCCCGGTCAGGCTCACGGCGTTCATATCCTCCTCGTCGGTAAAATACATTTCCCGTGCGAAGACGCTGATGACAAGGCGGCTGCCCTCGCCGCGCTTGTTGTTATACGAACGCATTTCGCCCAAAACGGCCAGATGGTGCATGTCTTCCACTATTTCAAGCTTGTCAAGCATATCCTGCCGGACGATAATATTGACGGTATCTACAAACCCGGACAGTCTTTCAATATCCAGCGGAAACGTAAAGTAGTTATCCGCGCCGCCCACATGCGAAAATCTGGGTTTATCAGCTATTGTGCCGCATAGACGGACATTATTGTTCATACCTTCCAATACCGACACCCCTCTGTGCTTCCTGTGGACAGTATATGTCCCCGGCTTTTCTGTTAGACTATGTGTTTTGGCCGGGGAGCCTGGCCCCGCAGACGAGAAGCGTCCCCATGACGGCCAGCAGAATATCCGGCTTCATGCCGCCGGCTACTTTGATTTCCTGCCGCTCCAGCACGTCGCCGGCCGCCGTTAAAAGCTCCCGCTGGAGCGCCAGGACGCAGACGGTTTCGCTGATGGACGATAATGTAATAGTGTTTTTCGGCGACATGCCGTATGTCACGACACACCCGGCGTCGATGCCGGCGGCGCTTGTGGCCGCGGCCGAAGCCGTCGGGCTCGCGGCGTCGCCGGGCAGCAACGCAATGCCGCAGGCCGTCCCGCCCTCGGCGCTCTTGCCGTCGGAGGCGGCGGCCGGAGACAGAACCAGCACGTCAGGACAAAAGCCGTGCATGGCTGAAACGGTGTCAAACCGGCAGACGCCCACTTCCGGTTCGCCGCCGCAGGCGCGCAGAGCCTCGGAAATTTTGCCGGCAAGATCGTCGGTCCCCGGATCTATAACCGCCAGCTTAATCATATTAAATGCCGTCCTTCCCGTCGGTTTGTCTTCTTAGATTCTTAGAATTACCGATCGGTTTCGTTTTATGCCGCCGCGCCGGACCCGCTCTCACGAATAAAAAACGCAAAAAATACGATATTTTTATTGACAACCGGTATATGTCCTGTTAATATTTAAAGGTCAAAACAAAGTAGTACGGCATCCCCGTTCTCACCCGGCCGCAGTTGGCGCGCCGCGGTCAACACAGCGTCGCATCGGCTCCGGTATTCCGGATGCCGGTTCGTTTGACTTGTAACGCGGATGCCGCCTGCATCCGCTTTTGTTTTTTCGGTTAATTTTTTTGGAGGTGTTAATATCAGCAATACGACTTATCAGATAAACGAGGATATCCGTGATAAGGAAGTCCGTCTGATCGGAGAAGACGGCGCGCAGCTGGGTATCATGTCGGCAAGCGAGGCGCTGAAAATTGCCGCCGAGCATGACCTTGACCTTGTCAAAATCGCCCCCCAGTCCACGCCGCCCGTCTGCAAAATCATGGATTACGGCAAATACCGTTTTGAGCAGGCCAAGAGAGAAAAAGAGGCTCGTAAAAATCAGCATGTGGTTGAGGTTAAAGAGATTCGCATGTCACCGAGCATCGGCATCAACGATTTCAACACCAAGCTGAAGAACGGGCAGAAATTCCTGCTGGACGGTGATCGTCTGAAAGTCACAATCCGTTTCCGCGGCAGAGAAATGGCCCACACCAACATCGGTGAGGCGCTGCTTAAAAAATTTGCCGAGGAATGTGCCGATATTGCCACCGTCGACAAAAATCCGAAGCTCGAGGGGCGTTTCATGGCTATGTTCCTGTCCCCGAAAACAAAATAGATTTTGACGGTCACAGTTATTTGTTATTCAATTTGGAAGGAGATCCTGTTATGCCTAAGATTAAAACCCACAGTGGGGCGAAAAAGAGGTTCAGCCTCACAAAAACGGGCAAAGTGAAACGCGCCCACGCATACAAGAGCCACCTGCTCAACGGCCACGGAAAAACACCCAAGCGCAAGAGAAGCCTCCGCAAGGGAGCCTATGCCGACGCGACGAACGAAGCGGCGATCAAGCGCATGATTCTGTATAAATAGGAGGTTTCATCATGGCCAGAGTTAAAGGCGCGATGATGTCGCGCAAAAGAAGAAACAAGGTTTTAAAGCTCGCCAAGGGCTATTGGGGCGCTAAATCCGCCCATTATAAGATGGCCAATCAGGCCGTCATGAAATCGCTCACCTACGCTTACGTGGGCCGCAAGCGCAAAAAGAGGGATTTCCGCCAGCTGTGGATTACGAGAATCAACGCAGCCTGCAAGCAGAGCGGCATCAACTACTCCCGCTTCATGCACGGGCTGAAGCTCTCGGGGATCGATATGAAC
>JAJUHI010000222.1 GCA_029267955.1 Sporobacter termitidis
CCTCCGGCGTGGGTCTTTGCAGCGCAAAAGAGGTACGGGACTATATCGAAATGCAGAGGGACTACCAGCACCGGCTGATGATCTGCGACCGTGAGGACTTCTGTGTATTTGAGATGAGCGTGGGACAGATCGTCTATCCGTCGCCGGAAGCCGCGGAAGCCTTCCTTAAAAAACAGCGGAATCAGGGCGGCATGGAGCTGATGCTATGAAACAAATAAGGACTTGAGGCCGGAGTCAGATTGATGGTTCCGGCCTTGTTATTGTCAAAATCAGAAAGAAAGGACTGAAAACCCATGAAACAAAAAGGAAAACGCATCGGCGTTATCGCCCTTGTTCTCCTTCTTCTGGTGTGCGTCGGAATCTATACGGCATACCGCCTGCACCCGGAAGCCTTCATCCGGCAGGATGACGTTATCACGCGCGGCGAGTTTGCCGCCATGCTGGTCCGGGATATTCCGCTGGACACCCCAAATGCGGAGAAGGACCCGCCCAGCTTTCCCGACATCGACGGCCACTGGTCGGAGAAAAACATTGAGGCGCTCATCGACGCCGGTATCCTTGACCCCGCCGATTATCCGGACGGCTTTCATCCCGACGACCCCATCACCCGCGCCGAGATTATCAAAATGCTCGTACGCATCAGCGGAAAGAATGAAGAAGCGAAAAACACCCAGGGTCACAGCGGATATGATGACCAAAATGACATCAGGAACGAGGACAAGGGCTATCTCATTGTCGGCCGTGAGGACGGTATCATTGGGGATACGGACGATAACAAAATCCATCCCAATGACCCTGTGACCAAGAGAGAAGCCGATGATCTGATCGACAAGGTTCTTCCGGAAAACCCCACACCGCCGCCGGCCACACCAACGCCAACGCCTCCTTCACAGACTCCGGGAACTCCGGCTCCGGCGACTCCGGACCCAGAGCAGCCGACTCCCACGCCAACCAATCCGGATGAGGATCAGCCGGCTCCGACACCCATGCCGGATAATCCGGGCAACGGCTCCGGTGGCGGTTCGGGAGGCGGCTCATATTATTATCCGGATGCGCAGGTACGGTTTGAGCTTCCCGCCACCGCCCATACCGACACGGAAATCCAAGTGATGCCCGTGTGGAAATACATGAGCAGCTTCTCCTGGTCGCTGACCAAAACAGCCGTGGACGGCTCCCAACAGCCTGTGGCACTGGCAGATGCCATCACCGGCAGCCTAGGATTGGAGGGAGGCACAATCCAGTTTAAAGAGGAAGGTAAATACACCCTCACAGCAACGGCGAAAAACGCCAGAGGAAAAGAAACGGTCTTAAACAAAACAGTGACGGTCTATCCCGTGATTGATCTGAGCTTTGACCTGCCGGAAACAACCCACACGGATAAATCGGTTACTCTCACCTTCCCGCTGGAAAAGCTCTACGGCCATGACATTGTATGGACAGCAGCGAAAGACGGAGAAGGCGTTCAGCCGGGCGACGTCCTGGACGGCCAGCTTGGAAGTGGAGGCGGCACCTTTGTATTCAAAAACAAGGGAATCTATACGCTAACCGCAGCTATAACCGATGACACCGGCCGAGTCTTTACCCATACGGAAAACACAAAGGTCTATCCCGTGGCCGGAATTGAATTCACCCTGCCAACCACTTCCCATACGGATAAGATAGTGGAGGTGACCCCGACCTTGACAGAGGCGGACGGCTTATCCGTCGTATGGAGCCTTACCAGGAACGGTGAAGCAGCGGCGCTTGCCGACGAACTGGAAGGCTCTCTGACTGATGCCGGCGGCAAAATCCGTTTCAAGGACAAGGGCGTATATATGCTGACCGGGATGCTCACCGATGAAATCGGCAGAACCTTTGAAGCCTCACAGACCGTCACGGTCTACCCGGTAGGCTCCGTTGGCTTCTACCTGCCGGAGATCGCGCATACCGATACCAGTGTTCTTGTAAAGGCGACCTTCCAGAATCTTGGGACTGCACAAGTCCAGTGGTCGCTGACCAGGAACGGCGAAACCGTTCCCGTCGCAGATTACATCGATGGAAAACTCACAGACACAGACAGCGCCGTCCGATTCAAGGAAAAGGGCGAATATGTGCTGAAAGCCGCTTTTACCGACCCTGTTGGCAGAACCTACAGCTATACCTCGCCAATCAAGGTCTATCCGGTACCCAACATCACATACAAGCTGCCGGAAACCGCCCACACCGACACCATTGTCAGCGTGATTCCGGAAGCCTCGGAATTAGGCAGCCTGAAAGTGGAATGGCTGTTGGAAAACGGCTTCGGATTCCAGGATTTTGGGACTTATGTCGATGGAACGCTGGACAACGGCGGCGGCTCCATCCGCTTCAAGCACGCCGGTACCTATGAGCTGATTGCCCGAATCACCGATGAAACCGGGCGGGTATTCCTGTTTGAAAACGGCGGCAGGATCGAAGTCCTGCCGGTGCTGAGCATTTCCTTCGAGCTTCCCGAATCGACCCACACCGACCGCACCATCGACCTTCGGACCCGCGGCAACAATAACGTGCTGCCGGTGGAATGGATACTCACCAAAGACGGAGAGTCTGTGAAAATTACTGATGCTTTAGAGGGAACGCTGAACGCCTACGGCGGAAAAATACGGTTTAAAGAAGTCGGGGACTATACCTTGACGGCCTCCATGACGGACGCCCTGGGCAGGGTATTCTCCTGCAGCGCATCCACCTCGGTCTATCCAATCCCATCGATTTCTCTCAGCACGCCGCAGGTCTGGTACGCAGGCGAAGCCGGTACAATCAGCGTCAGCGGTACCGATCTGAATAACCTCACTGCGGACTGGACGGTCGTGAAGGATGACGGCGGGGCTGAACCGTATTCATATTACGCATCCGGCACGCTCACCAAAGAGGGCGGCAGCCTGACCTTCCCGATGAAGGGACAGTATGAGCTGACCCTGAGCATGACGGATCAGACCGGCCGTGCCTTTGTCCGGAGCAAAGCCTTTACGGTTTATCCCGTTCCGCAAATGACCATCGAATTACCTGCACTCAGCTACAGCGGCGAACCGATTGCGGTCGCCGCGTCGGGAACAGAACTGGATGGTATGGACATCGGCTGGCTCCTTTCTTTGGATGGCGGCGAAGCCAAGCCATATACCCAATACGCCGCCGGCTCGGTCGGAACCAGCGGCGGCGCCTTAAGAATCAGCACCGACAGGACTATTCCGGTAAAGCTGATTGCG
>JAJUHI010000223.1 GCA_029267955.1 Sporobacter termitidis
GAACCAGGCTCTCTGTGTCTACTATTTCCACTACGCCCCGGTCCATTTTCCCTCGTGTCAGCATTGTTCATCACCATTTACATTTTACCGCATATACGCGAAAAAGCCCAGCTTTTGCTGGACTTTTTCGACAAGCTGAATCGCCCGTCTTATGACGGGCGAATCTTATATCTTTTACATAAATACGGGACACAGAGGTCTGCGTCCCCTACGATGAGGGTTACGGTGCGGTCTTTGTTTTAATCAAAATTTTCTTGCATTCTCTCTCCAGATAAGGTAAAATTACCCTGTCGAGAATATAACAAATAGCGGCAGGTAGGGAGTGCTGGCACACTCCCTACCCTGTGCAGGATGTACACGCCATCCAACACAACAGCTTTCGCTGCACCACATCAGCATTATAGCGCCCCTCCCTCATTTTGGCAAGGCGTTATAATCCTTGTGTTTGCATATAAAAGCGGTGTTTGGATCACACATCCGACACCGCGTTTGTTATTTCTCGATGGGGCAACGGTCCGTGGGGCTGCGTTTTTGTAAGGCGCGGCGACAGGCAAAGGTACCGCAGGTTCCTTGGAGCCTGCATACGGGGAGGTACTTTGCACCGGGGCGCAGATGCGCCGTGCAGGGAGGTTAGCGCACTGGGCGCGGCCCCCGGACTTTAGCCTTATCGAGTTTTAACGTCATATGGAGGTTTATCTCAAATGGTCAACTACGAAGCGCTCTACAAAGCGCTGTTTAACGGGCTGACGGACGCCATACGGGAGCTGGACCGGCAAAACTACGGCAGCGCGCGGCAGACACTTGTCAAAGCCCAGCAGGAGGCGGAAGAGATTTTCATGTCCGACGACTGGGGCGAGGAGGACGGCGGCACGGAGCGACCTGCGGGTTGAATAAGCGGGTTATTGCATCACGGCGGGCGTTGGGGTCCCTCCCTCAGTCTCGCAGACGGCTTAAAGCCGCCGTGCTCGCCAGCTCCCTCGTCTGAGGGAGCTTGGCGGCCTCAGGTGATGCGTCTGCCGCCGAAGGCGTGGATTGTCCGCGTGCCGGCTTTGCATCTGCCGCCCTGGAGCGTCCCTTTCGGGATAAACAGCTCGTCGCCGGCGCGCAAAACAATCTCTTTTCCGTCCAACGTGACAACGTACTCGCCCGACAGGCAAACCATATACTCGTCATAATCGTGCCGGTGCTCTTTGGACACTCTGTCGGCAAGGCACGTCCAGAACGCCATTTGGCTGCCGTCAGACGCGGTATAGTAATACCCTTCTACATCCGGCGTGTTCTGCTGCCGCGCCGGTACTTTATTGGCTTCCCTTTTCATAAATTGAGGAAAATCCTCCACAGTAACACCTCCCTTCTGCGTCGATTGCGGCGGCGCGGTTTACCGGAACGCGCCCAGCCCGTGGGTGGAGAGCTTTTCGATAAAACGGGCCAGCTCCCGGGGGCTCTCCTTCATGCCGTTTTGGAGCCAGTACTGGATCATGGCCACGCAGCCGTTGGCGTAAAACATGTATAATAAGTCCAGCTGTTCGTCTGTGACGGACGGCATTAATTTTTTCCATTGGGCAACGCTCTGGTCCCGGGCGATAAACATGACGCGCCTGATAAACTCCTTGTCGCCGTAATCGCCGAACAGGATTTTACACAGCTCCGCGTTCTTGACGATGTACTCAAAGATCTCCTCCAGCAGCCCGGAGATGGCCTCCGCCTTGAGGGACGACTCGATGGCCGCCAGAATCTCGCTGTAGAGCTCATTTTCGATATGCGCCAGCAGATCGTAGGGGTCCGTGTAATGCGTATAGAAGGTCCCGCGGTTGATATCCGCCAGCTCGCAGATTTCCTTGACGGTGATTTTCTCGATGGGGCGGTCCCGCAGGAGGGTTAAAAGGCTCTGCTTGAGCACCATTTTGGTGTACCGGACGCGCCGGTCCTTTTTCTCTGACATCGTATCCTCCGTCCTGCCGCAAAACGGCCTTTTGTATCGTCATTCCGGGCCTGACTGTCACGATATCGGACAGATGCGCCGGGCTTGTTTGGTATCTGGCATTCCCAACCAATCTGATTATTGATATTAGACACAGTGTTATTATAATAAAAGTATGAACGATAATAAACACCATGTCAATTAAATAAAATAAAAGGCTGCGTTGCAGCCATTATTGCGCTTTAGAGAGGAGGGCGCCATTGATGAAATATCTCATAACGGGTGCGACGGGGCACCTGGGCAGCGCCGTTGTCCATGAGCTGCTGGCATCAGGCCGCCCGGATATTCGCGTGCTGGTCATGCCGGGCGACAGGGCGGCGTCCCGTCTGCCGGACGGCATTGAAATAGTGGACGGAGACGTTCTTGACAAGGCGGCGCTGGAGCGGTTCTTTGCCGTGCCGGCGGGCTGTGAAATAACGGTGATTCACTGCGCGGGCATCGTGAGCACCTCGATGCGGTTTTCGCGCAGGCTGTATGAGGTCAATGTCAACGGCACGAAGAATATCGCGGACATGAGCTTAAAGCACGGGGTGAAACGGCTTGTCTACGTCAGCTCCATCCACGCCATGCCCACGCTGCCCCACGGCCGGATGATGACGGAAATTGACAATTTTGACCCCGACAAGGTGGTGGGCCCCTACGCCAAATCGAAGGCCGAGGCCACGGCCTATGTGAGCGCGATGGTTAAAAAGGGTTTAAACGCCACCATCGTCTTCCCCTGCGGTATCCTGGGTCCATACGATTACGCCAAAAGCAACAACATCACCCAGCTGATTATCGAGTTCTGCCGGGGCCGGATGCCCTTCGGCGTCAAGAGCCGGTTTGACTTTGTGGACGTGCGGGACGTGGCCCGCGGCATCGTCGCCGCCGCCGACAGGGGCCGCATCGGCGAGGGGTACATCCTGGGCAACCGTCAGGTCTCCGTCCCGGAGATGTTTGACCTGTTCCACCGGGAGACGGGCAGGCACCGCACGCGGCTGTTTGCGCCCCTGTGGCTCTGCAAGGCGGGGCTGCCCTTGATGTCGCTGTACTACAAGCTCCGGGGGCAGCGGCCGCTCTTCTGCGCGTACGCCCTGCACACCCTGGGCAGCAACTCCCTGTATTCCCACGACAAGGCCAGCCGGGAGCTGGGCTACAAGCCCCGCCCCATCGCGGACACCATCCGGGACACCATC